>CALZKB010000005.1 GCA_945787575.1 Thermoanaerobaculia bacterium
CACTGTCGAGGTTGCCCGTCGGCTCGTCTGCGAGCAGGATCGACGGGTTCATCACGGTCGCGCGGGCGAGCGCCACGCGTTGGCGCTCGCCGCCCGAGAGTTGATCCGGCAGATGGGTGCCGCGCTCGGCGACCCCGACCGACTCGAGGGCGGTGGCCACGCGCTCGTGGCGCTCGCGCCGCGGCACGTCGCCGAAGATCATCGGCAGCTCGACATTCTCCGCCGCGGTCAGGCGCGGCACGAGATGAAAAGACTGGAAAACGAAGCCGATCTCGTGGCGCCGGACCTGGGTGAGCTCCGCCTGGGAGAGCTCGCCGACGCTGCGGTTGTCGAGGGTGTAGCTGCCGCTCGTCGGCCGGTCGAGGCAGCCTACGATGTTGAGCAGGGTCGACTTGCCCGAGCCCGACGCCCCCATGATCGCCACGTGCTCGGCCTTGCCGATGGTCTCGTTGATCCCCGTCAACGCGTGCACCGGCTGTGAGCCGACCATGAAGGTCCGCGTTACGTTCTCGAGCTCGATCACAGGCTGTCGACCGCCCGGGCCTCGGCCCCGTCCTTGACTTCGGCACGGTCGAGCGAATTGACGACGCGATCCCCTTCGTCGAGACCGGAGAGCACTTCGGTGTAGTCCCAGTTCTTGAGCCCGGGCTCGATCGACCGCTCGGTGAGGACACCATCGACCAGGGTCAGCACCCGGTTGCTTTCCATCAAGGCCGACGTGGGGATCCGGATCGAATCCTCCCGGACCTCGAGAATGACCTCGACGTCGGCCGAGGTCCCCGGGAGGATCTCCTCGGTCGGCTCGTCGGGGTCGAGCTCGACCTCGATCTCGACCGTCCGGTTCTGTTCCTGAAGGTCGAGGACGTAGGGGGCGACCCGGGTGACGGTGCCGTCGAAGGTTCGATCCCGGAACGAGTCGATCGTCACTCGCACCGGCAGGCCGGTGCGGACGCGACGCGAGTCGACCTCGTCCATCGGCGCGCTGATGTAGAGCGCCGAGGGGTCGAGAACGTCGATTACCGGCGGCACCGGCAGCGCCGGCGGCGACGGCGTCGTCCACTCGCCGACCTCGATCGAGACCTCGGCCACGATGCCGGCGAAGGGAGAACGGACGGTCGACTTGTCGACCTCGGTCTGGGCGACTCTTATGGCGGCGTTGCCGCGCGATTCGTTGGCGCGCGCCGCCGCGCAGGCGGCGTCGGCGGCCCGCTTGGAGCTCTCGAACTGGTCCAACAGGTCGTCCGAGAGGAGCCCGTCCTCGGCGAGAGCACGGCTGCGCTCGAGCTCGCGGCCGGCACGCTCCGCGGTGATGCAGGCGCGATCGCGCTCAGCCCGGGCGGCCTCCACCTCGCGGCGAGAGAGCTCGAGCCGCGCCCGCTGGGCGCTGTCGTCGAGCCGCAACAGGACCGCGCCTTCCTCCACGCGATCTCCTTCCCGGAACGGGATCTCGACGACCTGGCCGCCGATCTCCGGCGACAGCTTGGCGCGCCGGCGGGTGTGCACGGTGCCGGCTCGCGAGTTGGTGACGGTCGCTTCCACGTGCCCCCGCGCGACCTCGACGACCAGCACCTCGACCGGTTCGGGCTTGAACACCGTCATCTTGAGGACGAAAAAGACCGCGACGACAGCGGCCACGATCAGCGCTCGCCAGAGCCACTTCCTCATACCGAGCACTCTAACGGATCGGCGATCCCGAATTGCAGCCCGCCGGGGTGGGCGCGTAACCTGTCGGGCGAATGAGCTCGACGATCGAGATTCCCCTCTGGCTGGCCGTCGTCGCCGGCCTGTTGGCGGTCTGGGCGGTGCTCAGCCGGCTGCTGGTGCCGAGCGTGCGGTGGTTCCTACGGCGCCGGATCGAGCGCGCCCTCGACGAGGTCAACCCGCGGCTTCAGATCCGGCTACAGCCGTTCAAGTTCACCAAGCGGCAGGCGCTGATCGAACGCCTGGTCTATGACCGCGTCGTCATGGAGGCGGCCGACGCCTTCGCCGGGGCCGAGAAGATGCCGCGCGAGGTGGCCCAGGAGAGGGTGGAGCGCTACGCCCGGGAGATCGTCCCGTCGTTCAACGCCTGGGCCTACTTCCGGTGGGGCTACGGTCTCGCCCGGCGGGTCGCCCGCGCCCTCTATCGGGTGCGGCTGGGCTCGGTGGACGAAGGGGCGCTCGCCGAGATCGCGCCGGGCGCCTCGGTGGTGTTCGTCATGAACCACCGCAGCAACATGGACTACATCCTCGTCTCCTACCTGGCGATGGAGCGCACGGCGCTCTCTTACGCCGTCGGCGAGTGGGCACGGATCTGGCCGCTCGAGCAGCTGGTCCGCTCGATGGGCGCGTTTTTCGTCCGCCGCAAGTCGCGCAACGCGCTCTACCGCGCCGTGCTCTCCCGCTACGTCCACATCGCGACCCGCGAAGGCGTGACCCAGGCGGTCTACCCGGAGGGCGGCCTGTCGCGCGACGGACGGCTCGGCGCGCCAAAGCTCGGTCTCTTCGATTACATGCTCCGCGGCTTCGATCCGGACGACGACGCCGACGTCATCTTCCTGCCGGTCGGCCTCAACTACGACCGGGTGCTCGAGGACCGGACGCTGCTGCTCGACGGCCGGGCGGAGGCGAAAGGCAAGCTGGCGGCACTCGGCACGGCGCTCGCATTCTGGGGCGAGCAGCTCCGGCTGAGAATCCGCGGTCACTGGTATCGGTTCGGCTATGCCTGCGTCAACTTCGGCCGGCCGCTGTCGGCGCGCGAGTTCTTCGCCTCGCGTGGAGAGGATCCCCGGCGGTTGTCACGCGAGGATCGCTTCGCCACGATCGGCCAGCTGGCCGGAGAGCTGCTGGAACGGGTGGCGGCGATCATCCCCGTCCTGCCCGTCTCGGTGGTCGCCACCGTTCTTCTCGAAGACCCCGAGCGCCGCTGGAGCGAGCTCGAGCTCAAAGCCGCCATCCAGGAGCGGATCGAGGCCTTCGAGACTGCCGGCGCCGCGGTCTACGTACCGCGGGAGGATCGGGAGTACGCCGTCGAGGTGGGACTCCGGATGCTGGTGCTGCGGCACGCTCTCGAGGAGGAGAGCGGACTCTATCAGCCGAATCCCGAAGATCTCGGGCTGTTGCGGTACTACGCGAACGCGATCGCGCACTGGGGTGGCGAGACGGCCTCCGAGCGGGGACGACAAGCGTGAAGCGCGCGATCGTAGGGCTCGCCGGCGGCACTCTCGTCTTGCTGCTGGGGTTGGGGATCTGGGTGTGGACCCGGGCAAGGGCCTCACTGCCACGCGAGGGTGGGGAAGTCTCGCTGGCCGGGCTCGACGGCCCGGTCACCATTCACCGCGACGAGCTCGGAATCCCGGTCATCGTCGCCACCAGCCTCGAGGACGCGGTGCGCGCCCACGGGTTCGTCCATGCCCAGGACCGCTTCTTCCAGATGGACCTGGCGCGTCGGGCGACGGCCGGCGAGCTGGCGGGCCTCGTCGGAGCAAGGGCCGTCGAGGCGGACGCCGAGAAGCGGCGGCTGCAGCGCCGCCGCGCCGCTCGGCAGCTGCTGGCCGATCTCGACGCTGCCGATCGCCGACTGATCGAGGCGTACTGCGAGGGCGTCAACGCCGGCCTCGCGGATCTCGGCGGACCGCCTCCGGAGTACTTGCTGTTGCGCGGCGAGCCCGAGCCGTGGCGGCCCGAGGATTCGCTGGTCCTGACCCTCAGCTTCTTCGACTTGCTGTCGTTCAATCACCGGATGGAGAGGCAGCTGGCGGTGATGGAGGCGACCCTGCCAGCCGAGTTGGTCGAGTTCCTGACTCCGTCGACCAGCCGGTGGGACGTCCCGCTGGTGAGCGCCGAGAAAGGCGGCTACACGCCGGCGGCCGTCCCCGGTCCCGAGATCCTCGATCTCCGCTCGGCGCAGCCACCCGAGATCGATCGCGACGTCGTCAGACCCACCGGCATCGCGCTCGGCTCCAACAACTGGGCGGTGGCCGCCCAGCGCAGCACCCACGGCGGTGCGATCCTCGCCAACGACCCCCATCTCGGTCTGCGGGTGCCGCATGTCTGGCATCGGGTGGAGTTCGAGATCGCCGATCGGCGGGTTGCCGGGGTCGGCTCGCCGGGTCTGCCCGGGGTCGTCATCGGCTCGAATGGTGGCGTCGCCTGGGGCGCCACCAACTCGTTTGCCGACCAGACCGATATCGTGATCATCGAAGTCGACGACGCCGATCCGAGCCGCTATCGCACGCCCCAGGGATGGGAGCCGTTCCGGGTTCACGTGGAAGAGATCGAGGTGGCGGGCGGAGAGCCGGCGAGCACCGAGATCGCCTGGACTCGCTGGGGTCCGGTGACCGACGAGGACTGGCGCGGTCGACCGCTGGTCGTGCACTCACCGGTGCATCAGCCGCATGGCCTCGACTTCGACCTGATGCGCATGATGCAGGCTCACACCCTCGAAACCGCAATGGACGTCGTGGCTGGCTGGCGGGGACCGTCGCAGAACTGGATGCTGGCCGCCGCCGACGGACGGATCGCCTGGGTCGTCAACGGTCCGATTCCCGCCCGCCGCGGACTTTCCGGCAAGTACCCGCGGTCGTGGAGCGATCCGGCGATCGGCTGGGACGGAGAGCGTCCAGGGCCGCGAGTCGAATCGCCCGCAGCCGGCCGTCTGTACACCGCCAACGGCCGTACTGTGCCGCACTCCGACCCACCCTTGACCCACGTCTGGATGCACTCGGCTCGCAGCCATCGCATTCGCCAGCGCCTCGACGGCCGTCCCCAGTGGGACGAAGCGGGCTTGCGAGGTATTCAGCTCGACACCCGAAGCGCCTACAACGACTTCGTCGTCGACCTGGTGCAGGAGATCGTGCCCGGTGACGAAGCCGACGTCGAGCTGGCGGGGCTGTGGGAGGCGGTACTCGGGTGGGACGGCACCGCCGAGATCGATCAGTCGGGCTTCGTCGCGGTCGGCGCGCTTGCCGAGGCGTTGCTCGACGCGATCTTGACCCCGCTCCTGGCGCCGGCGGCGGCCGTCGACGAGGAGTTCGTCTACAACTGGGCGCTCGGCGACGAGCCGATGCGCCGCATCCTCGAGGAGCGCCCGCCCCATCTGGTGCCGCCCGGCCACGACGACTGGCGAGGCTTCCTGCGTTCGCTGATGTCCGAGGTGGCCGGCGAGCTGGCCGCGGCGCCCGGTGGCTTCGACCGCACCTGGGGGGAAGCCCGGCCGGTCGCCATCCGCCATCCGCTGGGTGGCCTGGCGCTGTTGGGGAGATACCTCAACATGCCGGCCGGCCCGCTGCCCGGCTGGGCCGGCACCGTCCGTGCCCAGACCGCGAGCTACGGCGCCTCGATGCGGATGGTCGTCAGCCCCGGTCGCGCGGAGATGGGCCTGCTCCACATGCCCACCGGCCAGAGCGGCCACTTCATGTCGCCCCATTACGCCGATTCGCACGAGGCGTGGGTCACCGGCGCTCCCACCCCGTTTCTCGCCGGAGAGCCTGTCTCCACCCTTACCCTCACACCCCGATAGCCGCGCCGTCCCCCGCAGTCGAAAACGCCGGTCTCCTCAGCGTGTGGCAGGCCGCTACCGTAGGCCCTGCTCCCGCAGCCAGGCTTCGTTGAGCTTGGAGAGATACCGTTCGCCGGAATCCGGGAAGAGCGTCACCACGAAGGAGTCCTCGCCGAGGTTCTCGGCCACCTGTCTGGCTCCCACCGCGGCGGCGGCACCCGACGAACCGGTGAAGATCGCCTCCTTGCGGGCGAGCTCGAACACCGCGTCGTAGGCGTCCTGGTCGGTGACGGTGATCACCTCGTCGATGTAGTCGAACCAGACGCTCTCGGGCATCAGGTCTTCGCCGATCCCGTCGATCAGATACTGATGAATGTCCTCCTCGGGCGGCAGCTCGCCGTGCTTCCGGTAATAGGCATAGACGCTGCCCACCGGATCGACCCCGATCACCCTGATCTCGGGGTTTTGCTCTTTGAGGTACTTGGCGGCGCCGCTGATCGTTCCGCCGGTGCCGACGCCGGCGACCCAGTGAGTGATCGTCCCGTCGGTCTGTCGCCAGATCTCGGGCCCCGTCGAGTCGTAGTGAGCCTGCGGGTTGGCCTGGTTGTAGTACTGGTAGGGGAGGAAGGCGCCCTCCTCGTCCCGAATCCGCTCCGCAACCTTGTAGTACGAGCGCGGGTCGTCGGCATCGACGTCGGTGGGGCAGGTGATCACCTTGGCGCCGTACGCTTCGAGCAACGCCTTCTTCTCGGTAGGCATCTTGTCGGCGGCGGTGCAGACCAGCTCGTAGCCCTTGAGGATCGCCGCCAGAGCGAGCCCGACGCCGGTGTTGCCCGAGGTCGGTTCGACGATCGTCATTCCGGGGCGCAGCTTGCCCTCGCGCTCCGCGGCCTCGATCATCGCGATGCCGATGCGGTCTTTGACGCTCGAGCCGGGGTTGAACGACTCGACCTTGACCGCGAGCGGGGCGCCGGTCGGGCTGTAGCGCGAGAGCCGCACGAGCGGCGTGTCTCCGAGGGTCGCGAGGAGGTTGTCGTAGAGTTCCATCGTGCTCACTTCGATTCTGATCTACTGCGGAAATCCCCTGGGTCTCGATCTGTGCGGAAGGGGCGGTGCCGAGGTGTTGCGGCCGCCAGAATGTAGCACAGCGTTCGCCACCCTCCGGCGGGCGGCAAGAGGCTCAACCGCATGAACCCATGGGGACATCTGCGGACGATCGGTGCCCACCTCAGACGACGAATCCGTCCCGCCGAGCCCCCCGCGGCCGCCGACTGGAGCACCCTTGTCGCGGACCCGCAGCTCGGCTCGGTTCGGCTGACCGGTCGGCTTTCCACAACCGGTCGAGACCGACTGCTGGTCGCCGTTCACGGCCTCGGTGGCTCCGCCGAGAGCCACTACCTGTGGGAGCTCGCGGCGACGGCGGTGGAGGCGGGCTGGGCGGTGCTGCGGCTCAACCTACGCGGCGCCGATCGCTCCGGCGAGGACTTCTACCATGGCGGCCTGACCGCAGATCTCCACGCCGCGCTGGCCGACGACGCGCTCGCCGCCTTCTCCGACATCAGCTTAGTCGGCTACTCGCTGGGCGGCCACGCCGCCTTGCGCTGGGCGACCGAGGCGGGCGATCCGCGCGTGCGCGCGGTCGGCGCCGTCTGCCCGCCTCTCGATCTAGCCGCCGGTCAGCGAGCGATCGATCGCCCGGGGGCGGTGCTCTACCGCGGCTACATCCTTCGTCACCTGCGCGAGATCTACCGGGAGGTGGCGTCGCGCCGCGCCGTGCCGCTCCCGGTGAGCAAGGTGGGCCGCATTCGCTCCCTGTGGGAGTGGGACGATCGGATCGTTGCGCCGCGTTACGGGTTCGAGGGCGCCGCCGAATACTACGCCCGGGCGAGTGTCGCGCCGCGCCTCGACCGGCTCCGGCTGCCGGCGCTCATCGCCGCGACGAGCGACGACCCGATGGTTCCCGCGTCGACGCTGCGGACGGTTCTCGCCGATCGGGCGGCGGGACTCGAAGTGCGCTGGATCGAAAGCGGTGGCCATGTCGCCTTCCCCCGCGATCTGGACATGGGCTTCGGCGGTCGGCCGGGTCTTGGGCATCAGATGCTCGCCTGGCTCGAGCAGATGAACGCCGGTCCGCGCGGTCAAGCCTGCTAGAATGGAGAGTCGAGGAACCAGGATCTTGCCGAATCCCGACTCGTGGCGCTACGCGGCGCCCAATGCGTTCACCTTCGGCTGCCTTGCGATGGGCTTCGGCTCGATGTGCGCGGCAGCCAACGACCGCTTTGATTTCGCCGTCTACCTGCTCTTCTTCGCCGTCGTGCTCGACATGTGCGACGGCCAGGTGGCGCGGAAGCTCAAGGCGACGAGCGAGCTCGGCCAGCAGCTCGACAGCTTCAGCGACACCATCAGCTTCTGCGTCGCCCCGGCCTTGCTCGTTCAGCGCGCCTTCTTGAGCGAGCTCGAGGGCCTGGGAGTGGCGATCAGCATCACGTTCGTGATGGCGGGGGTCTACCGCTTGGCGCGCTTCAACCTGATGAGCGACGCCCACGACAAGGCGACCAAGACGTTCGGCGTGCCGACGCCGATCGCCGCCGGCTACCTGATGGCGATCACCCTCATGCGCGAAGAGATCCAGCCGGTGCAGGCCGCACTCATCGTGCTGCTCTTCGCCGGCCTCATGGTCTCCCGCATCCGCCTGCCCGAAAGGCAGATTCGCGGCCTTCTCGGCTTCGCGTTCATTGTCGGGTTCTGGAACTTCGTCGCCCTGCTGGTGAATCCCAACTGGATCACCTTCGCGTGGTGGAACCTCTGGAACGTCGCGCTCCTGCTCATCGCCCGCGGCCAGGAACGCAAGCTCGCCGCCGCCGGATAGCCGCCGCCCCGCTTCGAACTCCCTGGGAGAAGCTGTAGCTTCCCAGCAGCCAAGGCGAAGAACGTGGTTCTTTCCGGCTGGGGTAGGGGATGGGCTGGCCAGCCGGAAAGAACCACGTTCTTCGCCTGAATCCGTGAGCCGCGAGTGGGTGGGTGAGATGTCGAACAACGGTAGATAGCCGCCGACGGATAGACTCGTCGCCGTGTCCAATCGCCTGGCCGAAGAAACGAGCCCCTACCTCCTGCAGCACAAGGACAACCCGGTCGACTGGCAGCCGTGGGGCCCGGAAGCGCTGCAAGCGGCCCGTGACGAGGACAAGCCGATCTTCCTCTCGGTCGGCTACTCGACCTGCTACTGGTGCCACGTCATGGAGCGCGAGTCGTTCGAGAACCCGGCGACCGCCGCCCTCATGAACGAGGCCTTCGTCAACATCAAGGTCGATCGCGAAGAGCGCCCCGACCTCGACGAGATCTACATGGTGGCGACCCAGGTCATGTCCGGCCAGGGGGGCTGGCCCAACTCGCTGTTCCTCACCCCCGACCTCGAGCCCTACTTCGCCGGCACCTACTTCCCGCCGGACGACATGCACGGCCGACCCGGATTCCCCTCCGTCCTGCGCTCCATGCGCGACGCCTGGCACGAGCGCCGCGACGATGTTCACGCTCAGGCCGCGAGCGTCGCCGGCGCCATTCGCCGCTATCTCGAGGAGCGCTCGACGCCGGTCGAGACCGTGCCGGGGACCGACGCCGCCGAGCGTGCCATGGCGGACCTTCAGCGCCGCTACGACCCCCGCTGGGGCGGCTTCGGAGGGGCGCCGAAGTTCCCGACTCCGTCGAACCTGATGCTTCTGACCGAGCTCGCCGACGGCGATCGGCCAGCGGCCGAGATGCTCGCCAACACCCTCGACCAGATGGCTCGGGGCGGGATCTACGACCAGCTCGGGGGCGGCTTTCACCGCTACGCCACCGACCGCGAGTGGAAGATCCCGCACTTCGAGAAGATGCTCTACGACAACGCCTGGCTGCTCGAGGTCTACGCCCGCCACCACCGGCGGACCGGCGATGCGCAGGCGGCGCGCGTCGTCCGCGAGACCGCCGAGTTTCTCGATCGCGAGCTGACCGGCCCCGAGGGTGCTTTCTGGAGCGCGCTCGATGCCGAGACCGAGGGCCACGAAGGTGCCTTCTACGTTTGGACCCGCGACGAGCTCGAGGAGCTCCTGGGAGCCGAGGATGCCGCGTTCCTCGCCCCGATCTACGGCTTTGACCGTGCGCCGCTCTTCGAGGGGACCCACCACGTGCTGCACCTGCCGGTGCCGCTCGAGGATCAGGCCAAGCGCCGCAACGTCTCCGTCGACGGTCTGCTCGAGGAAGTCGCGCCGCTCGCCGCGAAACTTCTCGATGCGCGCTCCCGGCGGCCACCGCTCGCCACCGACGACAAGATTCTCGCCGACTGGAACGGCATGGCGATCGCCGGTCTCGCCGTCGCCGGTCGGCTGCTGGTGGAGCCGATCTTCGTCGACCGGGCGGCCCGCGCCGCGCACTTCATCCTGGCCACCTTGCGCGACGGTGACGGCACCCTGCTTCACGCTTGGCGTGACGGCAAGGGCAAGGTGGCGGCGCTGCTCGGCGACTACGTGGCGATGAGTCGCGGACTTCTCGCCCTGCACGCGGCGACCGGCGACGGCGATTGGCTGCGAGCCGCAATCGAGCTGACCGAAGAGCAGATCGACCGGCTGCACGACGCCCGAGAGGGCGGGTTCTTCGTCGCCGCCGAGGCGGCGGACGTCCTCGTTCGCTCCAAGGAGATCATGGATGGTGCCGTTCCCGGCACCAACGGCCTCGCCATCGACAACCTCCTCACCCTCGCCCAGCGAACCGACGACCCACGTTGGGGCGGGCTCGCCGAGCAGGCGCTCAAGACCTTCGGCAGCATGGTCGAGTCCCATCCGTCAGCCGTCGTGACTCTCACCCTGGCGGCGCGGCGTTTCGCGGCCGTTGGGGGAGGGCGCGGGGACGGTGGTGCGGCATCGGCGAGCGAGAAGCGATTCGCCCCCCCCGTCCTTTGGGCTGATCTGGAAGGGGGGAGCGGCAGCTTCCGGCTCGAGCTCACCGTCAGCGGCGGATGGCACATCTACGCTTTGGGTGACGCTCCGCCGGCCACTACCCTCGAGCTCGCCGGCGGCGAGTTGGTGGAAGTCACGCCGCCGGAGCCAGAGACGTGGCAAGGTGCCCCCGAACTGCCGAGCACCGAGGTCTATCGCGGCAAGGTGGAGATCTCAGGCCGGGTGGAGAAGGTGCGAGACGGCGCGGTGCTCCGCCTCACCTACCAACTCTGTGACGACCAACGGTGCCTGGCGCCCGAGACGGTGGAAGTTCGGCTCTAGGGACGCTGTTGTTACTCGAGGGTCGACCGTGGCTGATCGAATTGCCCTTCGGCGACCCGCCGGGGCACCTGTGGCCGGCTTCCCGTCGAGCGGACCGGGGGCAGGGGCGCCCGGCGATTGAGGCGGTTCCGCCGGCGTCCCGGTACGGGCTGGAACCCGTTATACTTACAAATCCTAGAACGAGTCTCTAAAGTGCCAAAGACAAAGACTTTTCGCCAGCTCTACCTCGCAGGACTGTTGATCCTGGCCTCAGGGGCGCTCCTCGCCATCCAAGATTCGGCCGACGGCGCCGTCGATGAGGGCGCCGAGGACGCGGCCCAGGCCGGCCCGGCATTCCATATCGTCGTCGACTCGATCATCCATCGCGGCACGACCGAGTTCGTCGGCGATGCCCTCCGTCAGGCCGAGGCCGCCAACGCGTCGGCGTTCGTGATCGAGCTCTCGACTCCCGGTGGCATGCTCGACCAGACCCGCGAGATCTCGACGCTGATGCTCAACGCCGAGGTCCCGGTGGTGGTGTACGTCTCCCCGTCGGGGGCGCAGGCCGCGTCGGCCGGTTTCTTTCTGCTGATGTCCGCCGACATCGCGGCGATGGCTCCCGGCACCAACACCGGGGCGGCGCATCCGGTGGCGGGAGACGGTGGTGACATCGAAGGCAATCTGGGTGAGAAGGTCGAGCAGGACGCCTCCGCCCAGATCCGATCGCTCGCCAAGCAGAAGGGACGCAACGTCGAGCTCGCCGAAGCGGCGGTGCTCGAGAGCCTCTCCTGGACCGCCGAAGAGGCGCTCGAGGGAGGTTTGATCGACGTCATCGCCGAGGACCTGACCGGACTCCTGGATGCCATCGACGGCCGCTCCGTACGCGACGGCGAGTGGACGCTCGCCACCGCTGGGGCCGCCCGGCAGAAGGTCGAGATGACCGGCTTTCAGAAGTTCCTGTCGGCGATCGCCCACCCCAATATCGCGGCGATCCTCATGTCGCTGGGCTTTCTGGGGCTCTACTTCGAGTTCCAGAGCCCGGGCACGATCTTGCCCGGAGTCGTCGGCGCGATCTGCCTGGTGTTGGCCTTCATGGCGCTCTCCGTGCTCCCGGTCAACTACGCGGGGATCCTGCTGCTGCTGCTGGCCGCGCTCTTCTTCGTCGCCGAGATCAAAGTCACCAGCTACGGTCTGTTATCGGTCGCCGCGGTGGTGTCGCTGGTGCTCGGCTATACGCTGCTCTTCAAGAGTACCGACCCCGCCGTACGGGTGAGCTGGGACGTCATCGCGAGCCTCGTCGCCTTCTCCGTGCTCGTCGGCGGGCTGCTCTTCACGATGATCATTCGTACCCATCGCAGCGCCGTGACGACGGGCACCGAGGGGCTCCTCCAGGAGAAGGGAGTCGCCCGCTCGGACATCGCCCCTACCGGCAAAGTTTTCATTCACGGCGAGCTGTGGAACGCTATTTCGGACAACGAAATCGCTGCCGGCACGGCGATTCGAGTCGTCGACGTCGATGGAATGACCGTTCGTGTCGAGCCCGCGGCCTGAGGGCTTCACCCACTAGGAGGATCTCGAGATGCCCATCGCACTAATCGCCCTAGGTCTGGTCATCGTGTTTCTGGCCACCCGATGGATCAACGTCCTCAACGAGTACGAGCGCGGCGTGATCTTCCGCCTCGGTCGCCTGGTGCCCCGCGCCAAAGGCCCCGGCTTGGTGATCGTCCCGTACCCGATCGACAAGATGGTGAAGATCCCGTTGCGGACGGTCGTCCACGACGTACCGTCGCAGGACGTCATCACCCGCGACAACGTCTCGGTCAAGGTCAACGCGGTCGTCTACTTTCGAGTCGTCGATCCCGCCAAGTCGGTGGTCGAGGTCGAGAACTACCTCTTCGCCACCAGCCAGATGGCGCAGACGACCCTGCGCTCGGTGCTCGGCCAGGCCGATCTCGACGAGCTGCTTTCCGAGCGCGAAAAGCTCAACGACCAGCTGCAGTCGATCATCGATGCACACACCGACCCGTGGGGCATCAAGGTCTCGTCGGTGGAGGTCAAGCATGTCGACCTGCCGCAGGAGATGCAGCGCGCCATGGCGAAGCAGGCCGAAGCCGAGCGCGAGAAGCGGGCCAAGATCATTCACGCCGACGGTGAGCTCGAGGCGTCGAAGGCTCTGGCAGAGGCCGCCCGCGCCTTCGCGGCGAATCCGGCCACCCTTCAGCTACGTTACCTGCAGACGCTGACCGAGATCTCGGCGGAGCACAACTCGACCATCGTCTTCCCGCTGCCCATCGACATCCTCTCCGCTTTCAAGCGCGGCGAGGAATCGTAGCTCACCCTGACGGGTTGGAGTCCTTGGAGGCAGCATGACCGAAACGCGCGAAGCCAGCTGGTACGAGATCGCCCTCACTCACAAGCAGATCGTCAAGATCTTCGTGGCGCTGCTGCTGTGTCTGGTGGCGGCCTTTTTCTCGGGGGTTTGGATCGGTCGTGACGGTTCGCTGTCGACGGTCGAGGCGTCGCCGCAGATCGCCGCCAGCGACCTGGCCACCGCCGTCGAGAAGGGCGAGGTCGGGCAGCTCAATTTCTTCACCCCCGACGGCAAGAAGATCGACAAGGAGAAGCCGGCCGAGCCGGAGCCGGCGATCCCAGCGGTCGGCGGCGAAACCACCCTGGTCGACGATCTCAACGGCGCCCGAGCCGAGGACGAACAGGGCGCCGAGCCCGGAGCGAAGAACGCCCCCCCCGAGGCGTTGATCGCCCGTGCCGGCGAGGCAGGGGCACGCCGCCAAGGTCCGGATGCGGCCGTCGAGGTGACGCGAGAGACCGCGGTGGCGCCTTCGAAGCCAACTCCCCAACCGGGGGCGCACGACGCCGGCGATCTCGTGGTTCAAGTCTTCTCCTCGAACGACGCCGCCCAGGCCCGGAAGGTCCTCGGCCGGCTCGCGTCGAGCGGTCACCCGGCCTTCCTCTCTCCGGTCGAGGTCGAGGGCCGCACGATGTATCGTGTACGAATCGGACCCTACGCCGAGCGCGTCGAGGCGGAGCGGGTGGCGGACACAGTCAAGCGGACCTTCAAGCTCGAGACCTGGATCACGTCGAAATCGACCTGAAGGGGCCGTTGACCTCGTCTCGCGGCCAGAGGTCGCCACAGTCGCCGCCGCCGACGTGGGTTGCGGCGCTCCAGTCGATCGCCGGTGGCGTCGTGTGGGCGTGCTGCTTTGGGCAGGAAGGGTTCCGGTTCGTCCCCTGGCTCGCTCTGGTGCCGGTCTTCTTCCTCCTCGGCGGCCGCCGCGCTGCGTGGCTGGTGTGGATCCACGGCACGGTCTTCTGGCTCGCGGGGCTCTATTGGATTCCCGCGACGATGGTGACTTTCGGCGGAGTTCCGTGGCCTCTCGCCCTGCTCGGGCTGTGGCTGCTGGCCTCGTTTCTCAGCCTGCTCTTCTGGCTGCCGTTCGGGCTGCTGGGGCCGCGACTGTGGGCCGCCGGCGGCGTGGCAACCCTCGTCGGGCTGCCGGCGCTCTGGGTGGCGCTCGAGTGGCTGCGCGAGTTTCTCTTCTCCGGCTTCCCGTGGAACGTCGCCGCCTACGCCGCGATCGAGGTGCCGGGGGCGCTCCCGGCGACCGCCTGGATCGGCGCCTACGGATTGTCGTTTCTGCTGGTGGCGGTGAACGCGGCCGTCGCGCTGGGGATCCGTCAACGGCGCTCGACCGCTCCCCTCGTGATGGGCGGCCTCACGGCGCTCGTGCTTCTCGCCGGCTGGGCCACGGCGCCCGCCCCCGAGGTGGCCGGGGATGGCGCTCAACCGATGCGCGTTCTCCAGCCCAACATCCCCAACATGGTGAGGTTCGAGCGGCAAACGGCGGAGCGCAACTACTACCAGATGCTGGGTATGGCCGATGCCGCCTGCTCGGACGGTGCGCTGCTCGTGCTCCCGGAAAGCGGTCTCTGGCCCTACGAGTACGCGCGCCACCCATTCCTCGTCGAGGACCTCGACCGGATCGCCGAGCGCGGCTGTCCGTTGCTGGTGAACTCGATCACCCCTCAGGGGCCGGGCGAGCCCTATTTCAACTCAGTGCTTCTCGTCGCCGACGACGGCGTCGCCGGAAGATACGACAAGCGCCAGCTCGTGCCGTTCGGCGAGTACGTGCCGTTTCGCGGCATCCTGCCCGCCTTCGACAAGCTGGCGCGCGCGGCGGGCGATTTCACCTCGGGAAGCGAGCCGAGCCTCATCGACTGGGGCGGTCATCGGCTCGGATTGGCGGTCTGCTACGAGGTGATCTACCCGACGATCGTCGCCGAGCAGGTGCGTGCGGGAGCGACCGCCCTCGTGACCGTCACCAACGACGGCTGGTACGGCGACACGTGGGCGCCCTGGCAGCACTTACGTGGTGCGCGCTTTCGCGCCGCCGAGAGCCGGCGGCCGCTGCTGCGCGCCGCCATCACCGGGGTCTCCGCGGTGATCGCTCCCGACGGTAGCGTCGTGGGGCAGCTCGGCGTGGACGATGAGGGGGTGCTCGAGGCGGAGGTCGCGCCCAGGACCGGCCTCACCCTCCACTCCCGCGCGCCGTGGCTGGTGCCCGGCATCTGCACCCTTTTGGCTCTGGCGATGTGGTTCGCCCGCGGTCGCGACATGGCGGGGTAGCGGCGGGAGCCGTGCCCGCCGTTCCGGGGGAAGAGGTCCCCAGGCTGCCGTGAGAGCGAATACGCATCCCGTCGTATGCTAGGTTCCGGCAGCCGGCAGTACGCCGAAACCCGCGAGCGAGTGACCCACCGATGAGCCCCGATCCTTCGACCGAAAACCCCAACAGCTCCGCCGAGCTCCAACAGCAGATCGATACCCTCGTCGAACAGGCGACCCGGCTCCGGGGGTATCTTTGAACAGGCTGGCTTAGAGGACCGGATCGCCGAGCTCGACCGGGCGGCCCAGGCAGAGGGTTTTTGGGACGATCCGGCCAACAGCGCGCCTGTTCTGCGGGAGCGCCGTGCCGTCGAGCGCCGTCTCGAGACTCTCAACCAGATCCGCTCGGACTCCGAAGAGCTCGAGGCGTGGGGCGAGCTGCTGGCCGAGGGTGAGGCCGACGCCCAGCTCACGTCCTTCCTGGCCGAGCTCGAGCCCCGACTCCGGGCTCTCGAGCTCGAGATGAAGCTCTCGGGGCCCGACGACGACAAGAACGCGCTCGTCGATATCCACCCCGGCGCCGGCGGCACCGAGTCGCAGGACTGGGCCGAGATGCTGCTCCGCATGTTCGTGCGGTGGGGTGAAGCGAAGGGCTACGAGGTCGAGCTGCTCTCTCGCCTCGACGGCGAAGAGGCGGGAATCAAGAGTGCGGAGTTCGCGGTGCGCGGCACCAATGCCTACGGCTACCTGCAGGGGGAGAGCGGGGTCCATCGCCTCGTGCGGATCAGCCCCTACGACGCCGCCAGCCGCCGTCACACCTCGTTCGCCTCGGTGTACGTCTACCCCGAGGTCGACGACGACGTCGACATCGAGATCGACCCCAAGGACGTCCGCGTCGACACCTACCGTGCGTCGGGGGCTGGCGGCCAGCACGTCAACAAGACCGATTCGGCGGTGCGGATGACCCACATTCCCACCAACACGGTCGTCTCCTGCCAGAACGAGCGCTCGCAGCACAAGAACCGCGCGATGGCGATGAAGATGCTGCGCGCGCGGCTCTACGATCTGGAGATGAAGAAGCGCGCGGCGGAAGCGGCCGAGCGCGAGGACGAGAAGAAGGAGATCGCCTGGGGCAGCCAGATCCGCAGCTACGTGCTGCATCCCTATCGGATGGTCAAGGACCACCGTACCGACACCGAGGTCGGCAACGCCGACCGGGTGCTCGACGGCGATATCGACCCCTTCATCGAAGCCTGGCTCACCTCTCAGATCGGGTAGCGAGGGGGGACGCTCACGCGTACTCGGTATCTGCGACGGCAACGCGCGGCTCTCTCGCCGTCGCTCACGGTCGGTCCTCGGTCGTTGCACGGTGAAGGTTCCCGCTCGCCGAGAGCCCCCTGGGCTGTCAGCACTCTCTCGCCTCGGGCCTACCGGTGGCGCGAGGGACACCCATTCCTGGCACGGTCGGGCGTCGTCCGTGTCTTTTACGACGGGAGGCCCCGGCGAGAGAGGGATGAGAGCCCAGGGGGCTTGAGCCGAGCCCTCTGAATCAACCAGGATCACATTGCCGTCCGGGGCGAAGGCGAATGAGCGCGCGTCGCCGATTCGTAGTCTGGGTACGCGCGACGTCCCCCTGGGGCTCATCCCTCTCTCGTAGGGGGCCGGCAACTAAAGGCGAAGACTCAAAAGAACCGGAGCACCGGTACCCCGGCTACTCTTCGACGACCGTCTCGACGAACCCCAACCGCTCCAACAGATTCTGGATGATCCGGGCCGTGAGCCCCCACACCGGGTGCCGGCCCACGTGGTAGACGCGAATCTGCCGCTCCTGGCCCTTCCACTCGACCAGGCGCTCCTCGATCACCCGAACGTCGGTGAACTGCAGGAGAGGGACCGAGAAGACGTTCTCGATCTCCTCCGGATTCGGCGTCGCCTCGAGCGGGTAGGGCACGACGCCGACGCACGGTTGGATCCGATAGTTGCTGACCTCGGCGTAGATCTCGTCGAGCAGGCCGAGCTTCAAGACTCGCCTGGGATCGAGCCCGATCTCTTCCTCGGTCTCCCGTAGCGCCGCGTCCCACTCGTCCTCGCCGGGATCGCGCCCGCCGCCGGGGAAGGCGATCTGCCCGCCGTGGTGCATGAGGTCCTGCGCCCGCTTGGTGAGCACCAGCCAGAGCTCGTCGGCATGAACGTAGAGCGGCACCAGCACCGACGCCGATCGCCCGCGGTGGTCGTCGATCAGTCGCTGCGGCTCCGGCGCCTCCAGCCGCTGCCGGAGGTCGTGGACCCAGGTCTGCCACTGAGGGGACGGGGCTGAAGTGACCTGCTCACTCATCGGGAGCGGATTGTCTCGCACCGAGGGAGACAGAGCAACCGACCGAGATGGAGACCGAGGTCAGTCGAGCGCCGTCAGCCGTTCGAGCAGGTCCCCCAGGTCGTCGGCCGGCACGGTGCGCAGATCGAGCACCACGGCGTCATCCCGCACCCGGCCGAGAATGCTCGGATCGCCGACGCGCAACTGGGCCGCCAGCTCGTCCGCCGAGCAAGCCGCTCGCCGCAGGCGCACCCCGAAACTGGGCACCTCCACCAACGGCAACGCTCCGCTCCCCGGCCGCGCAGTGGTCGCCACCACCTCGACCTCGAGCCCGTTTACGTCCGCCAGATCCGCCGCCAGCTCGCGCGCTCTCGCCTCCACCACCTCGACCGCCTCCGCCAACTGGGCGAGAGCCGGAACCCCCGCAATCGCTGCCTGGGGTCCGTCGAGGTACAGCTGCAGGGTCGCCTCGAGTGCCGTATAGACCATTCGTCCGGGCCGCATCGCTCGAAACAGCGGATGGCGCCGGCAGCGGTCAACGGCCTTCGAGGTTCCCGCCAGCACTCCCGCCTGGGGCCCGCCGAGGAGCTTGTCACCGCTGAAGCAGACCAGATCCACGCCCGCCGCCAAAGAGTGCTGTGCTTGCTGCTCCGGCGGCAGCCCCGACTCCCCGAGATCCAACAGGCAGCCCGATCCCAGGTCATGGATCACCGGAATCGAGTGCTCACGTCCCAGCGCCACCAGCTCTTCGATTCCGACCTCGCTGGTGAACCCCTTCACCTCGTAGTTCGAAGTGTGGACCTTGACCAGCGCCCCGGCCTCGCCGTCGAGCGCCCGCGCGTAGTCCTCCAGATGGGTTCGATTGGTCGTCCCCACCTCGGTCATCACCGCGCCGCTCTGGGCGATGATCTCCGGAATTCGATAGGAGCCGCCGATCTCGACCAGCTCGCCTCGCGAGAGCACGACCTTGCGACCCTCGGCGAGCGCTGCCAGCGCCACCAACGTCGCCGCCGCGTTGTTGTTGACGACGGTGGCCTCCTCGCAGCCGAGAATGCGGGTCAACAGTTGGGCGCAGCCGGCGTCACGCCCGCCGCGCTCGCCGGTCTCGAGGTCGATTTCCAGCCGCTGGGGCCGGACCGCCAGCTCGCGGACCGCCTCCGCCGCCACCTGCGGTAGCGAGGCCCGGCCGAGCCCGGTATGGAGCACCACCCCCGTCGCGTTGATCACGCGCCGATAGTAGGGGCGGATCTCACGCCCCAATCTCCGCTCGACCTCGAGTGCCAGCGCCGCCGGCGTGAGCTCCTCAGGGTCGAGATTGCCGGCAACCGCCTGTCGCCTCACTTCGGCGAGCTGCTCCCGCAGGCCGGCCACCACGCGGATGCGCGAGAAGCGGTCGAGCAAGGCACTGAACGACGCGTTCTGGAGGAGCTGGTCGGCCTGCGGGATGCGGCGAGGGAGAGTGGGGTCGGCCATTGGCTGGGATCGTACTAGACGGAGCTCGCCGCGAGCGCAGGCTCGACGTCTCGAAGTCCTCGGGCGTCCTCGAATCGTCCTGACCGAGACAACGAGAAGCGATCTCTCGGTGCTGCGGCTCTTGGCTCGGGAAGCTCGCAGAGACCATCGCCGTTTCCCCTACCGCTGAGCGATTCGATGTGCTAACCTCCATTGCAAGCGAAGTTTGTAACTGATATGCGACCGATCCTTCAATTCCGGGAGGGAGGCATTCATATCGATAGAGAACAATGCGGTTGATTGTCCGTAGAGTTCGCACCAGAAAGTGCCAACGTACCTAGAGATTGGGCCTCGCCCAGCTGCGCAGCCCGAGTAACGCTCGGATCTTCCCGCTTCTGGCCGGGGGCCTCGAAAGGAGAAGCGATGAAGAAGGACCGAGCTTACTTGTGTCTGCTCGCCGTGGCCGGCTGGTGCTGGCTCGCGGCTCCGGTGGGTGCCCAAACCCCCAACGACGACCCGCCCGACCCGGGTGGGCCCTCGATGAGTGATGTCGTGCTCCACACCTCGGGGTTGATCAAGCTGGGTATCCGGGACGAGGGGCATCTCAACGTCGTCGGTGGAGAGGGCATCGCTTCGATCGGGTCCGGCTCGACGATCGACGCTGGGTTGCGGCTCGTCTTTCCGAACGGCGACGAGGCCGAGGCGACGGCCCCCGGTTGCCTGTGCGAGGGGTGGGGCGCGTCGGGAGATGCCGTCTCCGGCGGTGCCAGCGTCGACCTTGGCGGGGTCTTCAACCTGTCCAACATCACCTTCGCTTCGGACGGCACGGCCGCGACGTCGACCGTCGACGTCGGTGCGACGCTGAGGGTGACTCACGATTACCATCCCAGCGCCGACACTCCCAACCTCTACGAGTCGACGGTGACGATCGAGAACATCTCGGGCGCTCCGCTCGCCGACGTCAGGTATCGGCGGGTAATGGACTGGGACATTCAGCCCTTCACCTTCAACGAGTGCGTGACCATCAGCTCGGGGACGGCGACCGACCTGGCGTTCGTCACCAACAACGGCTTCGACGGAACGGATCCGCTCTCGCCCCCCGCCGTGGACCCCGGCCCGGATCCCTACTTCAGCATCGGCGACCGCGTGGATGATGGACCGAGGGATCACGGCGCCCTGTTCCAGTTCGAGTTCGGAGCGCTGGGCGTCGGTGAGTCGATGTCCTTCAATATCTACTATGGGGCCGGCTTCACCCAGGCGGAGGCCGCGGCGGCTCTCGCCGCGGTCGGGGCGGAGGCCTTTTCCTACGGCAAGCCGGCCATCGACTTTGAACAGGGTCCTCCGTTTGGCGATGGCGAGTGCGACTCCGACCCGGAGAACGTCTTCATCTTCGCCTTCAGCGGTATCGGCGGTGAGCCGGATACCGAGCCGCCGTTGTGCTTCCTGTCGGACTTCGATCCGGGTCCGCCGATGGCGATCGAGGTGACGACCCAGGACCTCGAGTCCGGTCTGGATCAGATCCTCGTGACCGTGCTCGAAAACGCGACGGTCACCATCCCGCCGTTCATGCAGGGGACCAACGACGTCGTGCTGGTGACGGCGGAGAAGACCGACCCGGCCCTACCGGCGCACCTGGAGCTGGCGGTCCTCGATGTCTTCGGCAACGAGACGGTGTGCGATCCGGTGCTGGTGCGGTTGGAGATTCCGAAGAACGCGTGGCAGGTGAGCGAGACGTTCCGGGGGATCCCGGAGTACGAGCGCTTCATCTCGCTACAGAACGGCTCGCCGGGAGTGCATCGTTTCCAAGCTCTGGTCAACCGCAGCGGTCGGTACACCCTGCCCTTGCGACCGGGACAGGAGGCGTTGATCGACGTCACGAAGTCGATGATCCCGGGCGACAACACGATCAGGCTGAGCGCTTCGGGCGCCCCAGGCTCGTGGCTGGTGGTGTTGATCTCGGACGGTGTCGGCGGTGGCAATGAGCTGGACCTGCGCAAGCTGACCGGGGTCCGCGCCAGAGGTGTGAACCTCGATTGGAGGGGCCGACCTTGATCTGAAGTCTGCGTTGACTTCAGCGCCCTTCGAGCTCCGCTCGAAGGGCGCTTTTCTTGGTGAGGCGGAGCGAAGTGATCTGCGGCTCGGGGAACCCTGCACCGCGGATTTGAGTATCCTGTGACACGACCGATGCCCACCGTCCAAGTCGTCAGCTCCATTCGCTCGCTCGATCCCGTCGCTTGGGACGAGCTCGCCGGTGACGAGGTCCTGGCGACCCACGGGTGGCTGCGGACCGTGGAAGAGACCTACGCCGCCGACCTCGAGCCTCGGTACTACCTCGTTCACCGGGAGGGGCGCTTGCTCGCTGCCGCGGGCTGTAATCTGGCTGTAGCGACGGATCGGGACTTCACCCTGGACACGACGGTGTACGGCAGGTTCGCGAACGTCGCCGCCGGGCTGGGTCTCGCGCTGCTCCCTGCGATGCTCTGTGGACCTATCTCGTCCTGCGGCACGCACTTGCTCGTCGCCAGCGATCTGCGGCCTCGCGAGAAGGCGGCCCTTTTCGAGATGCTCTTGGAGCGTTTGGAGAGCGCTGCCTTCGGCCGCGGACTGCCTCTCGCTTTCGACCGAGTCTTCGCCGAGGAGTCCGACTTGATCTCCGTGCTGCGGCGGCGCCGTTACAACCAGACCCGGCACAGCCCGATGTGCTACCTGGACGTGAGCTGGCCGACATTCGACGGCTACCTGGGTCATCTGCGTGGAATGAGCAGGAACATGGCAAGAAACGCTCGCCGCGATCTCAAGAAGATGAGCCGCGCCGGCGTCAGCGTCGAGCGAATCCGGGACACCTCTCGATTGGAGAAAGAGCTCTACGACCTCGCCGAGGCTCACTGGTACCGGCACAACGGTGCCTCGTTTCCGTTCAAATCCGACTTCTTCGCCAGCCTTCGCGAGAATCTCGGTGAGAATGCCGTGGTCTATGGCGCCTTCGACGGTTCCTCGCTGATCGGCTTCTCGCTGCTCTTGGAGAAGGGCGGCGTCGCGGTGGGCATGTATGTCGGACTCCACAGTGTCCGTGCCAGAGAGGCGGCTTTGTATTTCAACCTCTGCTACTACGCTCCGATCCAGGCAGCGGTCGGAGAAGCCGGCCGACGCATCTACTTCGGCCGCGGCTTGCGCGAGACCAAGATTCGCAAGGGCTGCGAGAGCAAGGATCTGTATCTCTTCTTGAAGTCGCCGAGCACATTGAAGCACATCGCGTTCGGGGTGTTGTTCTTTCTTCGCTCGGCCCGGAAGCGCTACGAGACGCGTGCGGGGACCTAGCGACCATGTACGGAGAGCACAGGGCACACTAGGTCTCGACCAGGAACCAGGGCATGCTCTCTGCTAACGACAGGACGGTTGCGCGATTCTACTCCGTGCCGTCGTACGTCCCCGATTGGGGACTCCGGGAGTTTCGCGTCATGGTGCGTTGTCTCGTGACCAACCGGATCGTGCGCGGTGACTATCCGCGGCAGCTCTGCGAGATCGCGAGCGAGGAGCTCGGCGTGCCCTATGCGCTGCCGTTCAACCGCGCACGGTGGGCGATCCAGGCAGCGTTGGGCGCTCTGGAAGTCGGCGGCGGCGATGAGGTGGTCGTCCCTTCCTACGTGTGCGAGTCGGTACTGCAGCCGATCGCCAACCTCGGAGCGCAACCGGTCTACGCCGATACGGGGCCCGACCTGCACCTCTCCGTCGATACGGTCGAGAGGGCCATAACGACCCGGACAAAAGCTGTGATCGTGGCTCATTTGTACGGCAACGCAGCCCCCATCGCGGCCATCGAGAACCTGCTCGCGGGTAGCGGAGTCGCGCTCATCGACGACGCCGCCCAGTCGTTGGGCGCCAGAAGTGACGGACGTCCCGTCGGGACATTCGGCACCTGTGGCATGGTTGGGTGCGGTCCAGGGAAGTCCCTGGCCGGTCCTGCCGGTGGATTGCTCCTCACTCGCGAACGCGAGCTTTACGATCGCATTGCCTCGAATCCTCCCCGGAACGAGAGCGCCGCGACCGTCTTCCGTCGGGTTCTCGCATTTTGGATCTGGTTCCGCCTGCGGAGGTACACCTTGGGCTTCAAGCCGATCTCCGACGCGCTTCTGGCGGCTTCCAAGAGTTCCGACGCGCAGCCTCGCTGGATGTCGAATCTCGACGCCGCACTCGTCCTCGAGCAGCACGGAAAATGGCACCGGAACGCCGACTTGCGGCGCGGTGTCGGCGAGGAGATCTTGCGTGTTCTGGGCGATGCCGAGCACTTCTGCATCTCCGATCTCTCACCTTCCGGAATCGCGCTGAGAATCGTCCTGATTCTCCCGGAGGCAGGTCCGACGGCTAACGAAGTCGTGGCGTTCCTCCACCGCGCCGGCATCGAAGCCAGGAGAGGTTACGAACCGCTCCACGGCACTGCGGACACCGCGGGCGAGAGCCTGCCGGTGACCGAGACCCTTTCGGAGCGTACGGTACTTCTGCCCGTGACGAGCTCGCTCATGAGACGTAGGCCACGGCAGGCTCTCGAGAAGCTGGCGGCCTGGATCCTGACCGGGGCCACCCAGGTCTCCGGCGGAAACCCCGACGCAGGCTTCCACAGAGATCCGAGCTAACTGGCCCCGGAGCGGAAGAGTCCGCGAGTCCTGTCTCTCAGCTCCAACAGGATCTTGCCGACCAAGGGGAGTGGATCCGTGAGATCGCCGTTGGTCCTCGCTCGCTTCGCCGCGAGCTCGGACCAGACCGCCTTGACCATGGTCCAGTGGATCCCGCGCGCCTTCGCCTCCGACTGAATCGACTTCAGGTAGTACGAGACGTTGATGCCCTTCATCTCGGCCGGATACTCCGGAGTGCGGATCGCTTGTGCCGAGGTACCTAGTGCCAGCGCGGCCGCGATCTCCGGGAAACCGACTCCGCAGTTGATTGCGAAACCCAGGTTGCCCGAGACTCTCGGGTTGATCTCGATCAGTTTCGGTTTCCCGTCACGCGAGTCGATCTTGAATTCGATGTCAGCGGGGCCCTGCCATTCCCATCGCTGCAGAAGCGGCAAGATGATGTCGACCAGCTCCGGTTCATGGGTGCTCACTCCCAAGCCGCAGACTCCTCCGATGATCGGGTACTCCCTGACCTTCTTGAAGGTGAAGTGGGCGGCGACGCGACTCTGTTTGTCGAGGATCACGTTGAGCGCCCTCATCGCCTCCGGCGCGCCGGGGATGTATTCGACGATGACCGTGGGACCGTACTTCTCTTCCACGCGGTCACGAGCCCGAATCAGGGATTCCGCGTCTCCCACGATGTGGACCCCCCTCGAGCCTCCGAGCTCCTTTCGCGGCTTGAGCACGACGTGAAGAGCCGGCCCGTCGGACGTTCCTTCCTCGAGGGCCCTCAAGGCCGTTGGCAACGAGAGGATCCGAGGACAGGGGATACCCAGTGCGGCGCAGTCTTCCAGGGTGCGCCGGTTGTCGTGCGCGGCTGCAAATGCGTCGGGATCCGGCACGAGCACGTCGGCGTACTCTTCGACCGCCGCGCGATTTCGAGATACGGCCTCGACGCAGAAGAGAGGCAGGAGAACGTCGACCCCTTCGCTCTCCAGCAGCCCGATCAGGGCGGCGACGAACCCCGGATCTTCGTGAGACGGTAACCGGGAGTAGGGTGGCGTGTACTTCGAATGAAGGGCGAACGGCAGTCGGCGATCATCCGCGCCGATCACGTCATAGCCAGCCTTGGAGAGACTCTGGATCGAGACCAAACCGGCGCGGATCGTCGCATCCGTGACGAGGACTCTCGTCTTGACCTTGCCACTGTCCACTGGCCAGCACCTCCCGACTGCCTTCTCGCAACCCTAGCAGCCCCCTTGTCGCGCGACCCACAGGACTTCTGCCACGGGCTGCTAGCTCGGCTCGGTCCTAGAATTCTCGCCTCACGGGCTGGTACTTGCCTCCGCCTTCCTTCTCGATGCGATCGACCTGCTTGAGCTCGACGATCATCTCGGCTCCGACCGCTTCACGAATCCTCGCACCCACGGCCTCGAAGTCTCTCGCCGGCAACTCGTTGTCGAACGTCGTGAACTCGATGCGTAGCTTCGCTGGCTCGGAATGGATGACCTGATACCTCTTGACGACAGGATGACGCTCCAGCCAATGCTCCACGACATACGGTGAGACTCGCCGCCCGCTGGGCAGCGTGACGAGGTCGACGTCACGTCCATCGAACGCCTCGAAAGCCGTCGAGGCCCGGCCGCAGGCGCACGCCTCCCGAGCCAGACACCCGCGGTCTCCAATCGAGAAGCGGATCAGGGGCATCGCGCGATTCTGGAGGCTCGTCAGAATCAGGGCTCCCGTCCGGTCGTCGGCTGCCGACGAGTCCGGTTGCACCTCCACATAGGTACTCTCGAAGTTGACGTGATAGCGGCCACGTTCGCATTGCCAGGCGACCTCATTGAATTCGGTGCTCCCATAGACGTCGCAAACCCGAGCCCCGAAGCTCTGCTCGATCCGTCGGCGCGTGCTTGCCGTCAACCGCTCCGAGCTCGTGAAGATCAGGGGAACCTCGGGGATCACGAGGCCACGGCTGCGATACTCCTGCGTGAGATCGACGAGGAAGGACGGATAGGAGTAGAGAATGTCGGGTCGATAGTCCTCGATAAAGTCGATGGCCGAATCTAGTGGTTCAAAGAGGGACTTGAACTCGATTCGAAACAGCCGGGGCGGTGCGAAGATCGGCCACTGCTTGCGTCGAGGGAGATCGGCGACCGGGAGGGCGCGGATCACCAGCAGTCTCTTGAAGAGCGGGCTGGTCAGCGCGAAGAGCTTGCGCATCTTGATCGCGTACCTGCAGGTCAGGAGGCAGTCTCGATCAAAGTACATGATCGTCGGCTCGCCGGTGCTGCCGGAAGTCCTCGATGACGCTAGACAGGCCGGGTCGAAGCCTGCCGCCAGCAGATCGCCTGCCCGCTCCTGTAGATCGGACTTGCGGAGGATCGGGAAACGCTCGAGGTCGAGATGGCTGGCAATGGAGGAAGCGCTGATTCCGAAAGAGCGGTAGTAGGGAACGTTGGTTACGGCGTAGCGAAGGGTCTCGACGAGCCTGTCCCGGTGGAACTTCTCGATCCTCTCTGCGGGCCACCATTGTGAACGCTGAAGGGAGAGCAGAGAGGCCAGAACTCTGATCGTGTCGAGCGTTTTCATCTTCCCTGACTCGGCGACCCGGGCGCCAGTTCCCTCGTCTCCTCGAGCCCTCCGCTGCCGTCGAAGGCGCGCGCCGACTCGTCGCCAACCATAACGGTCCGGTCCAGAACCTCCAAGGTCAGATCAACCGTCTCGCTGCGTCGGTTCTCGCGTCGTAGACGATCACCCCCGACCCCGCCTCACCATGAACAAAGCGCCCCTCGAGCCTGGCTCGAGGGGCGCCGAAGTCGACACGGAGTCGACACGAAGGTCAGATCATCGTTGGCCGCCCCAGTCAAGGTTGGCCCCGTCGGCGGCGCGTACCGCTCTGAGCTTGGCGGCGAGCTCGCGCGCACCCGCCTCGCCGACGCCATCCGAGATCAGCACGGTCAGCCACGATCCCGGAGCGCCCCAGGCGCTTAGCGTGATCGTGTTGTCGCCCGGCACCATCGACTCTGCGACGTCGATCAGCGCCTCTTCCTCAGGCTGCAAGCGCAGACCATAGCGGCCCTTGCCGTTGACCACCGCCTGGAACCGCCGCACTCCGGGCGAGCTGTTCTGCAGCGAGATGAAGCTCTCGTACTCGGGGATTCCGTGGAAGGTCTCGCTCACCCGGCGCTGACCTCGTGGAATCCGTAGCCTCACCATGACCGGATCGCACACCGTCTCGTTGCCCGCGATGTCGGTGACCGACAGCTCCAGGTGCGCCGGCAGCGACTGGTTGATCTTCTCCGCCGTCACCAGCACGATGTCATTGGTCCCCGGCGTGAACGGCGGGATGACGACCGTCGCGTTCTCGAGCACCGTGACGACGATCGCGTTGAGACCCGTGCCACCGTCCTGGGTCGTCACCTCGATCGCCATCGGCGGCCCCGGATCGAAGTCCGACAGGAAGCAGTCCGGCGGTGTCACGTCGGGCGGCCCGAAGACGGTAGGCTGGAGGATGAGGATCCCCCAGGCGGTGTTTAGGTTGCGGGTCCAGTTGCCGATGTTCACCGTCGGCGCCCAGCTGCCGTCTCCCGCCTGGGTGCGCTCGAGATAGCCGAAGTATCCCTCGTGGACGTCGCCGGCGGGCGGCAAGACACCCGGATTCGCCTGATCCTCGCCGGTCTCCCAGTCGAAGACGACGCCGTTCTTGTCCACCAGCAGCCCGGTGGCGTTGAGCCGCAGGGCTCGCGCCGTCGTCCACATGGCGTAGAAGTTGCCGGGGTTGCCGGCCCAGACTCCGGGCGCGGCGTCCCAACGCAGGCCGAGATGGGCCACCGCTGCGCTCTTGCGGGTGGCGGTGTCGGGAAAAGTTGCCGATGAGAGGGTGCCGCCGTCGAGCAGCGGCGCCACGCGCCCGCCCGCGGTCACCATCACTAGGCCGGATATCCCGCCGGCCGTGGTCGCATTGCCGTCGAAAGCGATCGGAGCCGTGCCGCCATAGCCGAACTGGCCCAGGTCGCCCGGGCCGCCCTGCGACTGGCTGGAATCGATGCGCCGCTCGGCCTCCTGCTTGACCAGCTCCAGCACCGCGCCCCCGAAGACCGTCTCAAAGCCCTCCATCGCCACGTAGTGCCAGCTGTCGACCGAGGTGTCCGCGGAGCCGTAGTTGGCGCCGTATCGCCAGCCGCCCCGGCCGCCGCCTTCCTCCTGGGCGTACGCAATCCAGTCGATCGTGTCCTGGATCAGGTTGACATAGGTGTCGCCGGGCATCTGGCCGGCGAAGGATCCGGGAGCCACGACCGTGCCGGGTGCAGCGCTGTAGGCGGCAAGGATCCCCGCCGCCGCGATCGGCGTGGAGTAGCCTTCCCGGATATCCGGAGAGAACAGTCCGGGGCACAGATTGATGATCCGGCCGTTGGCGTCGCCGTCGGGGTCGCCGATGTTGGGCTGCGGTCCGAATCCGGGAGCGCTGGCCTTGGAGAGGATGAAGTCGATCCCCTGCTGCACGAACTCGGCGTAGATGTCGGTGTCGACGTCGTTGGTCGGCAGGTGGCCGCTGTTGGCGAACGCCCACACGGTAAACCCGGTGGTGCCGCAGTCCCAGCCGGCCTGCGACCCGTGAGCCCATCTGCCGTTCGCCTGCTGATTCAGGTAGGCGTAGCGCAGTCCGTCCTGGATCGCGATGTTGACCTCGATCGCCTGGTTCTCGAGCGGCGTGTCCGAGATCATGTCGGTCGGATCCACGATGTCGATCACCACCGTGTCGGCGTCGACCCCGCCCGCGAGATCGTCCACCGTCAGAGTGCAGGTGACGAGCTCCCGCGTGCTTCCGCCGAGCAGGTTGAAGGTGACCGCCTCGAAGATATAGCGGTCGTCGGTCACGGTGCCGATGAGCAGGCCGTCGTCGACGATCTGTACGTTGCCGGGATTGTCTGCGACGCACGCCCAGGTGTAGGTTTCGCCGATGGCGGTGCCGTCGGCGATGCCGCCGCCGGTGCCGGCGTTACCGAACAGATCGATCATCGCGCCCGGCCTTACTTGCCAGGGCTCGATCGAACCGGCGCGCCAGGTCGTCATCACGTTGACCCGGTCGGCGGCGGCGGCGCCTTGGACGACTGCCAGGGTAGCGATACACAGCAGGACTCCTATCCTGCCGCAGCGAGGAACGCTTGGGAGCTTCATTGTGGACTCTCCTTTCACCCCGACGGGCCGGTGCCCCTGGGTCGGTGCCGACGAGGTCAATGTGAGGAGAATTTTACTATGTCCGACGCCTCGTGTCTACCCCTTTGTATAGAGACTGATCACATCTAGATATCAATTAAAAGAGGCATATCTGGCTAGTTCTGACCTCATTCTGTACAAGCTATGTGCATGAAGTGCGCAAGACGTGGCGCTGCTGAGCGGGCGCCCTCTCCGCC
The DNA here is from genome assembly GCA_945787575.1 of Thermoanaerobaculia bacterium. Lineage (GTDB taxonomy): Bacteria > Acidobacteriota > Thermoanaerobaculia > Multivoradales > JAHEKO01 > CALZKB01. Next base: position 29,125 of record CALZKB010000005.1, read on the forward strand.
TCGCGTCGCTACCCGCGCCGCAGGCGGCATCGGGGCACCCGCTCGAGCCTGACAAGCTGCGGCAGGTGCGCTGCCGCCTCATGCAGCCGGGCGAGCGAGGCCGTCGCCCGCCCCTGTTTGGGCCCTACCCCTCTCCGTCCGGCGGCTCCGGCTGCTGCTGCCGGAGAGCGTCGAGGAATCCGGGCGGCACCGGCTCGCCCAGCTCTCGTGCCTTCTTGACGTGCACCCAGGCGGTGCGGTGGTCCCCGCCGCGGGCGAGGGCCACGGCGAGGTGGAAGTGCAGCTCGCCGTCGTCGGGTCTGGCGCTCAGCACCCCGCGCAAGAGGGCGATCGCCTCATCCACGTCCGCGGTAACGAAGCTCGGCTGAAAGGTCAGCAGGATCGCCAGTCGAATCGCCGCGGACTCGTGCCGCGGGTCGATTCGTAGAGCCTCACGATAACCCTCCATCGCCTCCTCGAGCCGGCCGGCGCGGGCGAGGATGCCCGCCAGCTCGAAGTGAACGTCCGCCTCCTCGCCGCGGAGCTCGAGCGCCTTGCGAAGTAGGGACTCGGCCTTCGTCCACTCCCCGGCGAACGCGGCTCGTTGACCTCGCTGGCGGTAGCCGGCCGACGACACCGCCTCCTCCAACATCTCGACCATCACCGGATCGTCGAGGGCCAGCTGTCCTTGCTCGCGGCGCGCGAGATCGGCCGCACGAGCCGCCGCCTCCGCATCGCCCGTGAGCCGGTAGGCACGGGCGAGGGAAGCGTGGATGGAGGCGGCCTCCGGCTGAAGCTCGAGGGCGCGCTGCAGATGGAGGAGAGCGGACTCGGCATCGCCACGCTCCAGATAGAGCCGCCCGAGCCCGAAGTTGGCGCCGGCAAGCTGTGGTCGGGCCGCGAGAATCTCCTGGTACTGCTCGAAGGCGCTATCGGAACGGCCCAGCTCCTCCAACAGTCCAGCTCGCAGCAGACCGGCCGGAGCGAAGCCCGGGCGCAGGTCCATCGCCCGCTCGAGGTAGCGCAGGCTGAGTTCGGGGTCTTCCTGATGGACGTCGTGGGCCAGCAGATAGGGCCAGCGGAATTCCTCGGGATCCAGCTCGGCGGCGCGTCGATAGCAGGGGAGTGCCTCTTGCCACATCTCGTGACTCTGGAAGACCATGCCGAGCCGTCCCCAGCTCTCCGCGGAAGTCGGGGATTCGAGTACCGCCTGCCGATGGCTGCGGATCTTCGCCGCTACCTGGGTCTCGAGTGGGGAGAGGTCGGGATCGGGCGGTAGACGAACTTCGGCCGTCTCTCCCGAGAGCCGCGGCTCGGCGTTCGCGACGCCTGCGGAGGGTGAGGGCTTTCCACACGCGGCGCCGACGAGGATCGAGAGAACGGCAGCGACGGCCGGCACCCTCGCCGGCGGGCGCCGCTCGGGCCGGAGAGAGGCCCGCTTTCGGGGCGCGGGCCACGGCAGATTCACCATCATCTCTTCCTCCGAGTCCGCCTGTTGCTGAAGATCAAGGTTCGGTCCCGTGGCGCACGCGCCAGCACCGAAGTCCTGCCGTCGGTCCACCGGATGACCAGTCGCTCGACCGCGCGGTCGACCGAGAGACCGAAGTGTGCATGCGGGTCGTGGCTCGAGAGATAGCCGCCGCCGGGCATTGCCAGCCGGGTGAGCTTGCGCCCGGCAGCTTCGACGATGACCGGCGCGCCGTGATCGTCGCGGACGCCTCCGGCACCGAGAGCCCGCACCCTGAGCCACCGGCCTCGGTCGCCGACCTGATTGCGAAAGAGTCGGGCCCGTCCGGCGGTGTTCGTCACCAAGAGATCCTGGTCGCCATCGCCATCGAGATCGCCGGCGGCCAGTCCACGACTGATCTCCACCTGCGACGAGAAGCTCCCGGCTTCCTTCCCGAGGTCCCGATAGCGCCCGCGGCCGTCGTTTTCCAGGATTGCGTTGGGCTCGGCATAGTGGCTCCACGGCGGACCGAGCGCCACTCCCGGGAGTGCCGCCCCTCGCAGGACTCGGCCGTTGGCCAGCGCCAAGTCGAGATCGCCGTCGTGATCGTAATCCAGAAACGCCGTGCCGAAGCCGGTCATCTTGAGGCTCGGGGCGCCGGTTCCCAGCCGCGCCGAGACGTCCTGAAAGCCCATCGCGCCGTCGTTCCGATAGAGGGTGTTCGTCTCGCCGGTCAGGTGGGTCAGAAACAGCTCCGGATCGCCGTCGCCGTCGACGTCTCCGGCGACCACGCCCATGCCCGCCTCCGGCCGCCCGAGAGCGTTGAGCGCCACGCCGTCCAGCAAGGCGCGCTCCTCGAAGGCGACGCCGCTCTGGTTCCACCAGAGTTGATTTGCCTCGCCGTCGTTGGCGACGTAGAAATCCAGCCAGCGGTCGCCGTCGAGATCCACGCAGACGACGCCGAGGCCAGCACCTGTGATGCGCCCAACCCCCGTCGCCCGCGATACGTCGGCGAAAGTACCGTCGCCTCGATTGCGATAGAGAACGTCACTCGTGCCGCGGAAGTCTCTAGGCCCGCAGTAGTCTCGGCTCCCGTCGTTGACGATGCACTCCTTGTCGGGATCGAAGAGCAGGTAGTGGGCCACGTACAGGTCGAGGAATCCATCGCGATCGTAGTCGCAGAAGACGGTCGAGGTCGACCAGGCGTCACCGGCGATCCCCGCTCGCACGCTGACGTCGGAGAAGCTGCCGTCGCCGTTGTTGCGATACAGCCTGTCGGCGCCGTAGCTGCTGACGTAGACGTCGAGATCGCCGTCGTTGTCGACGTCGCCCACCGCCAGCCCCATGCCGTAGTCGGAGTCGCCCAGCCCCGAGCCGGCGGTGACGTCCACCAGCGTGCCGTCGCCCTCCTGCCGGAAGAGCCGGTTGGGCGCCGGGTCGAGCGTTCGCGGCTGCGACAGCTGGCCGCCCTGGATGAGGTAGACGTCGAGGTCACCGTCATTGTCGTAGTCGAGGAAACCGCCACCGAAGCCGGTGATCTCCGGCGTGAGGTACCTGCCTTCGTCGCCTGGAAGGTGCCGAAAGTCGAGTCCCAGCTCGTCCGTGACCTCGACGAACGAGGGGGGCGACGGCGCCGGCGCGACCGCGAGGTGGAGCATTCCAACGGCCAGCGAGAGGAAGACGGCGCGAGACCACGACGGCCGTTGCTGGAACGAGCTCACCGCCGCCTCCTCGGCAACCGCGTTGGCGAATCCGCCGGTCGTGCCGACGGTCGCCCTGCCGCCGGAGCGTCGGCTCTGATCACGACTAGGGTTCGGTCGAGAGGTGGCTCGCGCAAGATCTGCCGGCCTCCGCCCGGCCACCGGATGGCGATCTGTTCGGCAGTCGCGGATGCAGGAACACCGAAGTGCGCCGTCGGGTCGTGAGTCGTGAGGTACCCGAAGCCGGGGTCCGCCAGGCGCAGATGCTCGGCGCCTCCCGCGACCATCCGTACCTCCGCACCGTAGGCGTCCCTCTGCTGCGGCGACAAGAGAGCCCTAACCCGTAGCCAGCGTCCCTTCTTGGGCACGTCGTTGCGGAACAGCCGCGCGCGGCTGGCGGTATTGGTCACCAGCAGGTCCTGGTCTACGTACCGGTCCAGGTCGCCGACGGCGAGGCCACGGCTCACCTCCACCAAACGGCCGAAGACGCCGGCCCCGGCAGCCGCTTCGCGAAACCGTCCCTTGCCTTCGTTCTCGAGGAGCTGGTTGGGCTCGGCGTACCAGAGCCACGGTACCGGCATCGTGGCGCGCTCCGCCTCCTGGGAGCGCGGCAACGGAGGTTTCGCGCTGATGCGGCCGTTGGCCACCGCGAGGTCCAAGTCGCCATCGTGATCGTAGTCCAGGAACGCGGTTCCAAACCCCGTGTAGCGAAGGCTGGCCGCGCCGATCCCCGATTGCATGGAGACGTCACGAAAGCCTTCCACGCCGTCGTTGCGGTAGAGCGTGTTGGTCTGCCGGCGCAAGTGGGTCAGCAAGAGGTCGAGGTCGCCGTCACCGTCGGTGTCGCCGCAGGCGACGCCCATTCCCGCCTCTTCCTGCCCCCCTTCGCCGAACGCCGCGCCAGATACCACCGCCTCGTCGACGAAGGTACCGTCTCCCCGGTTGATCCAAAGCTGGTTGCTCTTCGAATCGTTGGCGACATAGAAATCCGGCCGGCCGTCACCCGTCAGATCTGCGCAAACGACTCCGAAACCGGGCTCGGACAGACTGGCGATGCCGGCCGGTAGCGAAACGTCCTCGAACACCCCCCCGCCCCGGTTGTGGTAGAGGACATCGCTCTCGCCGGTGAACTGCATCGGGCCACAGTACTCGGGCGCTCCCGACGGCGCGGTGCACTCCAGCTCGGGATCGAAGAGCACGTAGCGGGTCACATAGAGGTCCAGAGCGCCGTCGCCCTCGTAGTCGCAGAAGACCGCCGACGCCGACCATCCGTCACCGGCGATGCCAGCTTCGGCCGTGACCTCGGTGAAGCTGCCGTCACCGTTGTTGCGGTAGAGCCCGTCGGGACCGTAGTTGCTGACGTAGACGTCGAGGGCGCCGTCGCCATCCACGTCCCCGGCCGCCAGCCCCATGCCGTAGCCGGTGTCCCCCAGGCCGGATCGGGCGGTGACGTCGACGAAGCTGCCGCCGCCGTCTTGCCGGAAGAGCCGGTTGGGGACCGGATCGAGCGCTCGCGGCCGCGACAGCTCGCCGCCCTGGACGAGGTAGACGTCGAGGTCGCCGTCGCCGTCGTAGTCGAGAAAACCGCCACCCGAGCCGGAGATCTCGGGAATGAGGTACCTGCCCTCGTTACCTGGGAGGTGGTCGAAATCGAGCCGAAGCTCGTCGGTGACCTCGACGAACGCCGGAGCGGCCGGGTCCACGCCCTGAGCTCGGGCCGGCGGGTCGGTCAGGGCGGCGAAGAGCAGTGCCGGAAGGACCGCGAACGGGAGCTTGGGGTCGATCGGCAAGGGTCTCGATTCCAGTGCAACGGAGCAAGGCTAACAGAGCGCGGCGTCGAGCCGGTCCCCGATGGCAAGAAAAGCGCCCCCCGAGCTGGGCTCGGGGGGCGTCGATGCGGACATGAACGTCAGATCAACGTTGGCTGCCCCAGTTGAGGTTCGCCCCGTCGCCGGCGCGCACACCCCTCAGCCTGGAGGCCAGCGCGCGCGCACCCTCCTCTCCGACTCCGTCCGAGATCAGCACGATCAGCCACGATCCCGGAGCGCCCGAGGCGCTCAGCGTCATCGTGTTGTCGCCCGGCACCATCGACTTGCTGACGTCGATCAGCGCTTCCTGCTCCGGTTGCAAGCGCAGAGCGTAGCGACCGCTGCCGTTGACCACCGCCTGGAAACGCTTCACTCCCGGCGAGCTGTTCTGCAGCGAGATGAAGCTCTCGTACTCCGGAATCCCGTGGAACGTCTCGGTCACCCGCCGCTGTCCCTTCGGAATCCGCATTCTCACCATCACCGGATCGCACACCGTCTCGTTGCCGGAGACGTCGATGACCGTCAGCTCGAGCGACGCCGGGAGGGACTGGTCGATCTTCTCGGCCGTCACCAGCTGAATGTCGTTGGTCCCCGGCGTGAACACCGGGATGTCGACCGCCGCGTTCTCGATGTGGGTCACCAGGATCTGGTCGAGGCCGGTGCCGACGTCCTGCGTCGTCACCTCGATCGCCATCGGCGGACCTGGATCGAAGCCCGACAGGAAGCAGTCGGGCGGATCCGACTCGTCGCAGGCGTCGCCGATGCCGTTGTCGTTGCTGTCGGTCTGGTCCGGGTTGGGAACGGACGGACAGTTGTCGTCCTCATCGCAGACCCCGTCGTCGTCCGAGTCCAGGCAGCCGCCGCCGGTCGAGCGCTCCAAGACCAGAAGGGCGTAGGACTGCTGTGAGAACTGGTCCCACAGACCCTGCGGGTTCGGGTCGTACCGCCCGCCGGGCAGCTGGTGCGCGAGCACCTCGTGGGCGAAGTCGTAGTAGTTCCCCGCCGGGAAGTCCGAGTAGTAGCCGGGTCCCTCCCCGCCGAACAGCGGCACCCGGGGATCGGCCGTCGGATCGCGGTGGACCTCACGCGAGCCGCCGCACACCGGCGCGTCGCCGGGGGGCAGCATGCCGATGTCGGTGTGGGCGAGGTTGCCGGGATCGGGGCTGACCCCCGAGGCGTCGAGGAACTTGATCGCCTTGGAGGTGGTCCAGAGGTAGTACCAGTAGCTGAACTCGAAGCCGTCGGAGGCACTAGTGATGTCGGTGAAGCGGTAGCGGTGGTAGAGCCAGCGCATGTAGGCCTGGACCGAGGCGTCATTGAGATCGGCCCCGCCGACCAGCTGGATCCACAGTCCGGAGCCGGTCTGCTGGATCGAGGGCGAGTTGCCCCGGTTGTAGCCATGGCCGCGTTCGTCCGCCGAGCATATTCCGCCAAAGCCACCTTGCAAGGCGTTATCCACGTAGGCCTGACGCGCCTCGGCGGCGTCGGTGTCGAGCTGCGCCAGCCGCGCCGGATCCGAGTAGAGCGGATCCGAGTAGACGCCCCGCAGCGAGGCGAGGCCGGCGACCACGAACTGGGTCGTCGACGAGTCGTCGCAAGCGGTATTGAAACCGTCTTCGTAGCACCAATAACCGTGGGGGCTGTTCTGGCTGGCGTGGACCTTGTCGAAGATGTGGTTCAAGCCTCCGATGAGGTCGAAGGGTAGTCCGCCGGGCAGGTCGGGATGGTCTCCGCGATCGGGTCCGCCGGTCTGCAGATAGAGGGACAGCGCCATCATGAAGGCACCGTCGCGATACGTGACCCCGACGGAGGGGATCTGACCCAGGATGTAGGCGGTCGTCAACCGCATCCGTCCCTGGTCGACGGCGCTGGCGCCGGCGTAGCCCTGCGGCGGGTCGCCGAAATCGGACCCACGCTTCTCGAGCAGAGCCAGCAGGCAGAGGCCGGCCGCTTGGCCGCAGTTGCTGGGATTGTTGAAGGCACCCTGGCCGTCGAGCCAGGTCAGACCGTTGTCGATCGACGTCGCGACGTCGGTGCTGAAGTTGGTCACCTGGCCGCTGGCGGCCACCACCGAGAGCAGCAGCAGGGCGCCGACGAGGCAGGTTACTTTCGTTCTCGATTGGATCACGCTGGGCTCCTCTCTAGGACTCCGGCGTCTCGCACGGAGGCGCCTCGCCGGTGTAGTCGGCGAATCGATCGAAGGTGTAGAGGCACTTCTCCTCGCTCGCCGGGTTCTCGTCGCAGTCGAGCGTCTCGCAGTAGGCATTGCAGTAGGCGTAGGCCGCGTCGTCGTAGCCCGTGCACGGATCCGACTCCTCCTCCTGCGAGGTGGTGATTGCGGCGCCGAAGGCGACGAGGATCATCGCCAAAGCGCCGATCGCGGCCACCGACGGCCGTAGACGGCTTCTCCATTTCAGTTCTCCCATGCGGCTCTCCTTTCGTCTCGTGTCATGGACACTTAGTGTGCAGGCCTCCCCGCGGGAGCGCTGTGCTGCCGCCGGTCGCCGATAATCGCATTGAGATTTACCACTTGAGAGTCTTTGTTATCAGCTCTCGAGGGCGTCTGTCAAGACTTCTTGCATAGTTTTTGGCCATGCTGACCAGAAGATCTACAAGGTGGAGCGGTCTCGAGTCGTCGTCGGCCGAGAACATGAGAACAACCGCCCGACGCTCTTGTCCGCCGGCGTGGCGACCGGTCGCCCGCGGGTGCTAAGCTCCCGGCTCCGAGAACGAGATCAGAGTCCGGCGACGGCGTCGGTGGAGGGCGCACTGGAATGAATCCCCGCGAGCTGGCAGAAGAGGTCTTCGGCGGCACCGACGTCGCCTTCCTGGCCACCAACGACGGCGACCAGCCGCGGGTCCGGCCGGTCAACATCGCGATGCGCGAGGGCTTGACCCTATGGATCGCTTCCTACACCTACTGGGGCAAGGTGGGCCAGCTGCAGAAGAATCCGAAAGTGGAGGTGGCCGTCTTGGTGGAATCGGGCGCCCACGTTCGGATCGAGGGTCAGGGGCGAATCCACGAGTCGCTCGAGCTCAAGCGCAAGGTGCTCGAGACCTTCCCGCTGATGCAGAACTACTTCGCCGACCCGGCGGATCCCCAGTACACGCTGATCGAGATCGTCCCGGAGAAGGTAGGCGTCAAGGACGCCTGGGATCTCGAGTACGCCGAGGTGCCGCTCGACGACGCCGCAGGCTGAGCGCGGTGGGCCCGCCGAGCAAGCCGGGCGGAAACCCGCTCACCGCCCCCCTCAGCGACGCATCCAGCCGGTGACCGGCTCGACCGGCACGATCTCCATCTCGACGTATTTCCGAAACGGCGCCTGCAGGCGCTCGAGCAGAGCGGGATCCTCGCTCTCCAAGAGGCTGAAGGTGCAAGAGCCGTCGGCAGCCGCCCAATCTCCGTGCAGCTCGATCTCCGGTGGGATCTCATCGTAGAAGGCCTGGGCGAGCCTTCCCAGCTCGGCAAAGTCGTCGGGCGTGAGATCCTTACGTGTGCGGTTGATGATCATGTGCATCATTGTGTTTGTCGCCCTCACTGTGGAAAATGCCACACTCCAAGTGTGAAGTATGACACAATATAACTGTTACCGATTTCACAGCCCAATCGGCTGGTGGCTCGCAGAGGAGAGCGGTGAGTCCGACGATTCCAGGGAGGACTGTCCATCAAGCAGCGCTAGCGCCTTCGGTGAGGGACAAGCTGCAGATCCTCTTTGACGGAATCCGTTACACGGAGTCCCTGGGGCGGGCCGCCGAGCACGCCTTCCCCAACTACTACCCCTACCGCTTCAAGTCGGGCGAACCGAATCCCACCGGCGGGGACACCGCAACGATCCCCTATCTCATGTCGCTGGAGGATGGGACGCTGGTTCGCGTCCGTGGAGACGGCGCCTCGTCCTGGGAAGTGAAAGGCTCCGCAGGCGCCGGCTACCGGCTGACCGACGAGAGCGGCGAGCGTCGGGCAGAGCCCGTCAGCTTCGAGCCTCTCCCGGGGTGGATGAACCGCACGACGTCGGACGGATGGCCGATGTCGCGGGCGGGAATCGACCTGCACGGCGACATGGCGGTAATCAACGTGGCGCCCGGCTGCGAGTATTTCGGCGAGCGTCGCGACGGCGGCAGCATGCGCTGCACCTTTTGCGCCTACGGAGCGCCCGGCGAGCGGGCTCGGCACTTCGGTCAGGCACGGGGGCTCGCGGAGCTTCCCGATACGACCCTTCAGCGGCTGCAGGAGACCCTGACCGCGGTCCTGGAGGAGGCGCCACCGCGCCACATCTACCTGGTCGGCGGCTCGATGCTGGACTGGGCTCTCGAAGGCCGGCGCTTCATCGAGCTGGCGCGCAAGGTCCAGGAGATCAACCGCCACCGCGTTCCCGTGGCTTGCGGCTCCGGGGCCTTGCCGTCCGAGAGCCTGACCGAGCTGCACGGCGACGGCCTCGTCGACGCGGTCTGCTTCAACCTGGAGGTCTGGTCGGAGCCGCTGTTCGCCAAGATCGCCCCCGGTAAGAACCATTTCGTCGGCTACCGCCGCTGGATCGATTCGCTGGAGCAGGCGGTCCGGCTGTGGGGACCGGGGCGGGTCTACTCGGCGATGGTGGCGGGAATCGAGCTCGAGCCCGACTACGGCCTCTCGACCGATGAGGCCGCCGAGCTCGCCCTCGAAGGGGCCGCGGACCTCTGCGACCGCGGTGTGCTTCCGATCTACTCGCTCTATTTCCCGGTCGGCGCCGCCGGCAACCTGTGGCACCTCTCGGAACTGAGGGCCTATTTCGAGGCACTCGCGGTCGGCTATCGCGCGCTCAGAATGGCCAGGGGTCTGAGCATCTGGGACGGTTTCATGTGCCACCGCTGTGCCTACATGCAGGTCGAGTGCGACCTGGATCGGACCGTCGCATGAGCCGTCCGCGTATCGCTTTGCAGAGCGCGCCCCCCAGGGCTCGCTCGCTCGGCTCTCAGTCGTTGGGGCACTACCTCGGCCTGATCCTCGCGATGATTACCCTCCTGCTGGGCCTCTTTGCCCTGTTCGAGGCGCTCGACCTGGAGTGGCTCTCCAGCCCCGAACGTTGGCTCTCGGCGGGCGGCTTGTTGGGCGGGCTCCTGGGAATCGGACTCCTGGGCGTGGACGTCTTGCTGCCGGTCCCGTCGAGCCTCGTCATGGTCGCCCACGGAGCCGCCTTCGGAGTCGTCGTGGGAACGACTTTGTCGATCATCGGGAATCTCGCCGCCGGTTGGTTCGGGTTCGGCATCGGTCGGCGGGGGGGACCCTTGCTGGCGCGACTCGTGCCCGCCGCGGAGCGGCAGCGCGCCGACGCCCTGTTGGCCAGATGGGGTGCCCTGGCAGTCATCCTCTCGCGGCCGGTGCCGATCTTCGCCGAGACCGTGGCCGTCCTGGCTGGCACGTCACCGATGAGCTTGAGGCAGATGACCCTGGCAACCCTCGCCGGCTCGCTGCCGGCCAGCCTGACCTACGCGCTCGCCGGAGCTCTGGCCGCGCAGGCTCTCGACAACTTCGTGCTGGTCTTCGTGGCGGTGCTGCTCGTCCCCGCTCCAATCTGGCTGCTGGCCCGCCGGTGGGCACGGCGCAATCCGGCAAGAACGCCTGAGACCAGGGAGAGCGCGCAATGATGCTTCGAAGCGCACGGCTCCGGCCGGAACATGGCAGGGCGAAACCTCGTGCTGACGCTGCAGTGGAGCGGCTAGGCGCCTTCTAGCAAGGAAGTACAGTCATGGAAACGACGAGTCGCGAGTCAGTGCAGCTGCCGAAGGTAACCGCGAGAACAGCTCGCCGGCGGCGGCTTGGAGTCGCCAGGAGACAGCCGCCGCTGGCGCCGCCGGGCTGGTGGCTCCTGCTGATCGGCCTGCTCGTCTGGGCGCCGGCGGTGGCTCAGGTGCCGATTCCAGAGTCCCCGGTGGATCAGCAGGTGGACTCGCCCAGATCCACCTTCGTGGAAGAGCTCACCGTAACCAGCCGCGCTCTGGACTCCGGTGCAGCGGCCACGGGCGTGATCGATCGGCAGACCATCGAGGACTCGAACGCGCGCACGATCGCCGAGCTCGTCCGCGAGGTTGCGGGGGTTCACCTGGTCAGCTTCGGTTCGCGAGGGGGCTCGACTGCAGCCCAGGTGCGCGGCGGTGACCCGAATTTCACCCTCGTGCTCCTGGACGGCGTTCCGCTCAACAACTCGATGGACATCGAGGGCGGCACCTTCAACGTGGCGAGTCTGCCCGTAGCGTCGATCGAGCGGATCGAGATCGTGCGCGGCCCGAACTCCTTCTTCTTCGGTTCGAGCGCCCTGGCGGGCGTCATCAACATCGTGACCCGCCGCGGCCAGAGCGCCGAACCTCGAGTGGAGGCGTCGATCGAGGTCGGGGAGGCTTCCCTGTTTCGGGCGACCACCACGGCCTCGCAGAAGTCCGGCAAGGTGGACTACTTCTTGAGCGCGACCTGGGAGGAAGAGAGAGAGAGGATCGCGGACGAGGCGTTCGCACAGCTCAACCTGCAGACGAATCTCGGCTTCGCGATCAGCGATCGCTCCAGCTTGCGGGTGCAGCTTCGCTATACCGACTGGGAGGCCGACGACTATCCCGAGGCTTCGGGAGGACCGCGGTTCGGCTCTGGAGCGCTGCGGGAGTCGGACAATCGACAGTTTGCGCTGGGCGCCTCTCTCGACCTGGGCGAACGGCGCGGGTGGCGGCACAGCCTGCGTGCCTGGTCGGTCGAGGACCGCGCGATCCGGTCGAGCCCGGCGATCTTCCCGGTTGTGCCTCCTTCCGATGAGCACCGAACCTACTCGCGGAACGGTCTGGGGTGGCTTGCCCGGAGGCATCTGTCTTCGAACCTGCGGCTCGACGCCGGACTCGAGGTGGAACGCGAGGAAGCCGACAATGAGAGCGTTCTCGTGCTGCCCCCGTTTCTGGGTGGCGAGATCAGCGGTGACTATCGACTCGATCGGACGACCCCGGGATTGTTCGGCGAGATGACCTTGTCGCGCGGCAACCTGCTGATCGAGGCAGGCGTGCGAGCGGACCTCCCCGAAGATCTGAGCACCGCCTGGAGTCCGCGGCTCGCTCTCGCCTACCGGGTGCCGAAGCGTGGGCTGGTGGTGAGATCGAGCTGGAGCCAGGCCTTCAAGCTGCCCAGTACCTTCGCGTTGGCGAGTCCGCCACAGCTGGGCGGCAACCCCGATCTTCGACCGGAGGAGAGCGACGGCGTGGATCTCGGTCTCGACTACGAGTGGGCGGGGGGTGAGAACGCCGCCGGGATCACCCTTTTCCGCAATCGCTACAAGGACCTGATCGACTTCGACTTCGACGTGTTTCAGAACCGGAACCTCTCCCGGGTCGAGGCCGATGGCATCGAGCTCTATCTGCGCTGGAGAGCGCTCCCGTCTCTGCGCTTGATGGCCGACCTCAGCTTTCAAGACGTCGAGGATCCGGAGTCGATGCGACCCCTGCTGCATCATCCCGGGCGGCTCGGGAGCCTGCGACTCGAGTGGCGGGCGACCGACTCGATCCTCCTCTTGTTTGTCGGGCGCAAGGTCGGCGGGAGCTACGATCAGCAGATCCCGGTGCTCACACGCGATTCCGTCGATGGCTACGAGGCGCTCGACCTCGCGGCCACCTGGCGCTGCAACGATCAGTGGCGGATCGGCGTTCGCCTCGACAACCTGACCGACGAAGAGTACGAGAATTTCATCGGCTTCCCGGAGCCGCGGCGCTCGGCTCGCATCGATCTCAAGTACACTCTCCGGTAGCACAAACCGGTGCTCGGCGAAGCCAGCATCTCCGGTCCGTCCGGACGGGGTCGGCGCCTGGGAAGGCGCCTGGCGCCAGCGCTTGGCTGGGAGCACCCTTGAGCGCGTACCTGCAAGGAACCGTGATGTGGTGGCGAGCGGCCAGTATCCGCAACAAGATCGCAATCCCCTTCACGCTGGCCTTCATCCTCGCCATCCTGCTCACGGCCGCGATCTCCGTGACGCTGATGGCCAGGCAGGAGGAAACACGGATGCAGAGGCAGATCGAGGAGACCGCGGAACTCGTCGCCGGCAGCGATCTCGCCGAGAATCCGATGGTGATCGAGAAGCTGAAGCCGATCATCGGTGCCGACATCGTCACCTGGAAGCGAGGTGGTGATGTGATCGCCAGCACCCTCGGCGATACCGAGCACCGGGAGCTTCTCGACGCCCTTCGGGTACCTGAAGTCACGCAGGATCTGTTCGAAGGTCCGACCGGTTCGCTGGTCAGACTGCTGGACTACCGAGGTACGCCTTTTCGGGTCACCTATCGCCGGCTCAGAGACCGACCCGATACCGCCGTGGCGTTCGCCGTCGACACCTCCGAGCTGATCGAGGCGCAGCGCTCCGTCGCCAAGACGATTGCCCTGATCTCGGGCCTGACCGTTCTCGCGATGGCGTTGTTGAGCCGGCTGATCGCCAGGAGCATCACCAACCCGGTGCAACGCCTGGTGCGCCACATGCGGCTCGTGCGCCACATGGGGCGTCTGTCGAGCGGCGTCCTCGAGCGCAAGGCACCGGTGGAGAGTCGCGACGAGATCGGCAGGCTGGCAAGAGCCTTCGACGAAATGACGTCACAGCTCCACTCCCTCGAAGCCAAGGTGGTCCACGCCGAGAAGCTGGCGCTGGCAGGCCAGCTCGCGGCTCGGGTCGCGCACGACTTGCGCACGCCGACCACGTCGATCAAGCTCCAGACCCAGCTGTTGGCCGGCCGGCCGGACCTGGACGAGAAGAGCCGGCACTCCTTGCAGGCGATCCTCGAGGAGATCGCCCGCATCGAGCGTTTCGTGACCGGGCTCCTCGACGCGTCACGACCGTCGGAGCTGAACCTGGAGACCGGCAACGTCAACACGGTAGTGGAGGAAGCATTGGCCGTCTCTGCGTCTCAGCTCGCCCACCATCACATCGTCGTCGAACGCCGTTTCGCCGACGGCCTGCCACAGCTCAGCATGGACGGGGACCGCCTCCAGCAGGCGCTGCTCAACGTGATCCAGAACTCGATCGAAGCCATGCCCACGGGTGGCCTGCTGAGCGTCGATACCGCGGAAGACGGCTCCGGCGTCCGCATCGCGATTTGCGACGATGGCCCGGGCATCGAGCCGGAGGTCGCCGAGCTGGTCTTCGATCCGTTCTTTACGACCAAGCGCGAGGGAGTCGGCTTGGGGCTGGTCAACACCAAGAGCATCGTGGAACGTCATGGGGGCACGGTCAGCCTCAGGCGGCGATCGGAAGGCGGAGCCTGCGCGATCATTCGGCTTCCGGCCGCCGCCGCCGTCGCCGGCGCGGAGGAGGCGACCGCGACCGCTTTTCAACTTGCGAAGGGGGCTCGGGTCAGTGGCTGAGGTTCTGGTGGTCGATGATGACGAGCAGATCTGCTCGGCGTTGAGGAACTTTCTCTCGGAAGAAGGGCACCAGACCGAGATCGCCAGCAGCGCGGAGGACGCGTTCAAGGCGGTGGCGGCCTCGACGCCCGACCTGGTCCTCATGGACATTCGCATGCCGGGAACCGACGGTCTCGAAGCGCTTGCCAAGCTGCAGCAAATCGCGTCGGACGTCCACGTGGTGATGATGACCGCATACGGTACCAGCCGCACTTCCATCGAAGCGATGCGGCTGGGGGCGTTCGACTACGTCATGAAGCCGTTCGACCTGGGCAACCTCAAGGCGATCATCGATCGGGCATTGGAGGACTTGAAGCTGAGCCGCGAGGTCGAGAGCGTCGCGCCCGAGGAGTCGAACGACAGGGAACTGGTCAAGCTGATCGGCCAGAGCCCGCCGATGCTCGAGGTCTACAAGCTGATCGGCATGCTGGCGGCGCGCGACATTCCGGCCCTCCTCGTCGGCGAACGCGGAGTCGGCAAGACCCTGGTGGCCGAGACAATTCACTTCAGTGGCCAACGCAAGGACCAGGCGTTCTTCTCCCTGTCCTGCCGAGCGCTCCCCGAGGAGCTGCTGGCGATCGAACTGTTCGGCGAACAGGTGGGCGGCGACGGGCTCGATCGCCAAAGCGCCACTCGCGGCCGACTGGCGGCGCACGGTGGAACGGTCTACCTGGAGCACATCGAGGGGCTCTCCCTCCACCTTCAGTCGAGACTCCTCGGCTTCCTGAGCGAAGGAGCGCGAGATCAGCGGCTGCAACGTCGAAGAGCGGAGCTCGGCGCTCATCTGATCGCCTCCACCGAAGCGGAGCTGGGCGATCTCGTGCGACGGGGGGCCTTCAGCGAGAAGCTGTTCGATCGGCTGCGAGTGTTCACCATCCGCCTGCCGCCCCTGCGAGAACGCCGTGAAGACCTGTCCGATCTCACGAGTCACTTCATCGAGCGCTGCAACGCCGACCTGAAGGTCGGGTTGAAGGGGGTCGACCCGCGGGTAGAGCAGCTCTTCCGAGACTATCCGTGGCCGGGAAATGTCGGCGAGATGGAGAACGTCATCCTGCGAGCCGCGGCCATGGCACGAGGCGATGTGATCACCCCGGGTGACCTCGGGGACGTCCTCACCGAGGGCTACTTTGCGGCGCGCTCGGGAGCCGAATCCGCCCTCGAAGTCGGAGTGCGCCGGGCTTGGCGCCAGCGACTGGGTGAGAAGCCGGTCGGCGAGCGAGGGTCACCTTTCCACGACATCGTGGCCAAGGCGGAGGAGACCCTGGTTCGTGAAGCGCTGGCCGAGACTTCGGGTAACCAGGTTCAAGCGGCCCGACTGCTCGGCGTGACGCGCACGACGCTGCGCGCAAAGATGCAGCGATTCGACATCTCCTAGCCTCGGTGCCGGGGGCTCTTGGCAAGCACGACTCCGAGCAAGAAGACGGCGAGGGCCGCCAAGGCGGCGAACTGCCAAACATCCCGAAAGACCGGTTCGGCTGCAACGTTGCCGAATGGCGAGTCTTCCATCTCGAGCATCGAGCCACCGGTGGTGCTGCTGATCTCCTCCATCAGCCGCAGGTTGGGGGCCGCTGCTCTCCGCTCCGGCAGCTCGGCCACATGGAGGCCGAAATGCGCCGTCTCCCCGCCGCTTTCATCGGCCACGCGCAGCATGTAGGTGCCGCTGCCCACGAGATCGAAGGACCCTTCATAGCGTCCCGCGTCGCTCTGACGCAACGGCAGCTCCAGAGTCTCCTGGTTGGGCAGGCGGGCCCGGGCGCGCAGATCGAGGCCGTTCACGTACGAGCCGTCGTCGGCGACGGCGTCCACCCGGACCTGGACGCGCCCGTCCGCGACGACGGAGCTGGGGTGGAGCGAGCCGACGACCAGACTCCGGGTCGCCCAGCGCACCATCCGCACCCACAGGCCGGCAAATCGGTCCCACGACAGGAGATCGGCGGCCCAAGCCGAGAACGGATCCGAAGTGAGGGCCACGGCCTTGCCCAGGCCGTAGCTCCAGCCCGCCAGGATCGGCTCGTCGAGGTCCGAGGCCAGCATGACGACAGCGTCCGGCTTGGCCACCGAGGCGACATAGCCCATCATCTCGGGGAACTCGGCGGGATTCCCGAGTCCTCGCACGATGTCGTGACCCTCGACCAACCGCGGCCGGAACCGTCGCTCCACCAGCCAGCGGCCGGCGATCAGGCGGCCTTCCCGGCGGAAGATCCGCGCCAGCTCACCGCTCGTCTCGGTCAGATAGAGGCGGCCACCGCCGATTCTCACCAGCTCCTCGAGGAAGTCTCGGTCGACATCGCGACCGACGCCGACCGCCGACACGACGACCTCGGAATCCGCAGCCCTTCGTTGCAGGTCGACCAGAGCTTCAGGATCGGCTTGACCGTCGGATAGCAGAAGAATGTGCTTGCGCGCGGCCGGCGAGTCGCGCAGCCACTCGTAAGCGCGCTCGAGAGCGGGTCGGATCTCGGTTCCGCCGCCCGCCTCCAAGGAGGCCAGGAGCCGGCGGACGTCGTCGCGATCGGCACCCCGGCGGGGAAGCATCACGGGCGTCGCCTCGCGGTCGAAGACCAGGATGCCGAGAACGGTCTGCGCATCCAGGACCCCGAGCAGGGCGACGGCAGCGTCCTTCGCGGCCTCCAGCTTCGACAGGCCGCCCTCCTCGGCGGACATGCTTCCAGACTTGTCGAGCACCAGCATCAGCGCCAGGTCCGCGGCCTCCCCTCTCGAGCGCACCCTCATCTCGATCGGCATGACAGCCTCGATCGGTGTGGCCGCATAGCCGCCTGGACCGAAGCTCCCGGCGCCACCCAGCATCACCACACCGCCGCCGCGCTCGGCCGTCCAGTCGGCGACGGCGCGCATCTGGGCTTCGCTGAGCGCCGCAGCCGGAAGATCGTCGAAGATCACCGTGTCGTAGGAGTCGAATTCGTCGACCGAAGAGGGAAGCGTCGCCGGCAGCGCGCTTTCGACGAGAAAGTGCTCGTCCTCGAGGAGGCGGCGTAGAGCCTCCGACCTCGGAGTTCGACTCAGGTAAAGAACCCGAGGTCGGTCCACCGCATGCACGACGGCGCCGCCACGGTTGCCCTCTCCCCACTGCTCCCCCGAACGGTCGACCGTCGCGGTGAAGACGTGCAGGCCGCCGGTGTCGGCTCGCCGGATCATGCGGAACTCGTTGGCGCCATCGTGCTCGAGCGTGACTCGACGCTCAGCGACGAACGACTGATTGTGAAACAGCCTCAAGTCCGCGACGCTGCCTTGCCGACCCTCGACCCCGATCTCGAGCTCGAACGGCTCACCGATCCTCACTTTGGTCGGTGCTCGAACCGCGCTCAGAACCGGTTCACCTTCGTCGACCCCGGCCTCGGGTCGGAGGGCAAGGACGTC
>CALZKB010000006.1:0-59346 GCA_945787575.1 Thermoanaerobaculia bacterium
GCGCTCGCCGCCACGATGGTCGACCGGTGCCGACCGACTGAACCGGCGCCAGGGCATCTCGACGCCAGGGCCTTTCTCAGGCGACCGTGCCGGCCTTCGCCCGGCGGCGCCAAAGAACGAAGGCCGGTACGCCGAGGGCCACCAGTCCCAGTCCTAGCAACGATTCGACGGGCTTCTCGAGCAGCGTGTTCCCTACCAGCGCCACGGAGGCGAGGATGAACAGGGCCGGTACCCACGGGTAGCCCCAAACGCGGTACGGTCGTTTCAGCTCCGGACGCTTGCGACGCAAGACAAAGACCGCCGCTCCCGTCCCGACGTGAAACAGCACCGCCGCGAAGACGACGTAGGTGTAGAGCTGCTCGTAGCTGCCGGACAGGGTCAAGACGATCGCCCAGGCGCTCTGGGCCCAGAGACTGCGGCCCGGCGTGCGATGACGAGGATGCACCACCGCCAGCGAGCGGAAAAAAACGCCGTCGCGAGCCATCGCCAGATAGATCCTCGGGCTATAGAGGATCGTCGCCGCCAGGCAGCCGAAGGTGGAGATCAACACCGCCACCGATAGCAGACGGCCACCGGCGGCTCCAAACAACGCCTCGGCCGCGGTTTCGCCTATGCGGGGGCTCGCCGCCATCGCGGCCACCGGTAGAGCTCGCAGGTAGACCAGGTTGAGCAGCACGTAGAGCGCCAGGATGGTCAGCGTCCCCCAGATCAGGCCACGCGGCAGGTTGCGTTTCGGGTCGCGCATCTCTCCCGCCGCGAACGTCGTTCCGTACCAGCCATCGTAGGTCCAGAGCGCCGCGATCATGCCGACCCCGAATGCGGCGAGCAGATTCCCCGACGGCAGCGCTTCGCGCAGCGTCACCTCGACCGGTGCGCGGACCAGGAAGCCGAGCGCCACGAAGAGCCCGATCGAGCCCACCTTCAGGACCGTCAACAGGTTCTGCAACCCAGCTCCCTGGCGCAGCCCGACGTAGTTCACGGCGGTCAGCAACACGATGGCCGCCGTCGCTCCCAGCTGGCCGCCCGACACGGTCCAGGTGAAAGCGCCCAGAGGCTGCTGGAGGACGATGTGCCGAGTCGAGAAGAACGGCAGAAAGCTGCCGAGATACTCGCCGAAGGCGACTGCCAGGGCAGCGATGCCTCCCGACAGGATGACGAGAAAGCAGGCCCAGCCGTAGAGGAATCCCCACAGCGGGCCATACGCCTCCTTGAGGTAGTGGTAGATACCACCGGTGCTCGGGTAGAGCGCTCCGAGCTCGGCGTAGCTCAGGGCGCCGGCCAGAGTCAGCAGTCCGCCTGCCACCCAAACCAGGAGGATCAGAGCGGGATGAGGGAGCACCCGGGCGATGTCGGCGGTGGTGATGAAAATGCCAGTGCCGATGACCGAGCCGATGGTCAACAGGGAGGCGTCTCGGGTTCCAAGCCCGCGGACGAGCTCGCTCGACTCGTCGACACGACGTTCAGAGGACATTGGGTATTCAGGCTACCCTCGATGCTCGTTGGCGGCAACGAGTGTCCTCGGCCCGCTCGCCTCCTGCCAGCGAGACTTCGGTAGGCTCCGCTAAAGGCATCGAGGCACCTATGTTCAGCAAGTCACAATCGGTCCGACGCCTCACGATCGTCAACGCGACGACAGCCGCCCTGCTGCTGGCCTGCGGTCAGGGCACCGGCATGCCGGTCGTCGAGCGCGACGTCACGATACCGATGCGCGACGGCGTCGTCCTCCGCGCCAACGTCTGGCGCCCGGCGGGTGACGGACCCTTTCCGGTCCTCGTCTACCGTACCCCCTACGGCAAAGACGCCACCGAGTCCTGGTACGCCACCCACCAGCGTGCGTACGCGCGGGGCTACGCAGTAGTGCTGCAAGACGTGCGCGGCCGCTACGCCTCGGACGGCGTCTTCGAACCGTACCGAAACGAAGGCCGGGACGGCTACGACACGATCGAGTGGGCCGCCGCTCAGCCGTGGTCGAACGGCTCGGTAGGTACCTTCGGCCTGTCCTATCCCGGCGCCGTGCAGTGGCTGGCGGCGCTCGAGCACCCCCCGCACCTGGTCGCCATGGTGCCAGCGATGACCTTCTCGACGCCGCGCAACTTCTTCTACTTCGGCGGCGTCTTCGACGGCTCGTGGCTGCCCTGGGTGCTCAACAGCATCGCCCCCGACCAGCGGCGCCGCCTGGAGCTGCCCGGCCCCCAGAGCGAAGCCGAGGTTGCCGCAGATTGGGAGCTACGCGGCGACGAACTGCGCCGCCGGCTGCCGCTCGCCGACCTGCCCGAGCTCTACGA
The DNA here is from genome assembly GCA_945787575.1 of Thermoanaerobaculia bacterium. GTDB lineage: Bacteria > Acidobacteriota > Thermoanaerobaculia > Multivoradales > JAHEKO01 > CALZKB01. Next base: position 2,286 of record CALZKB010000006.1, read on the forward strand.
GGTAGCGCCTTTCTATTTCGACTGGCTGGCACACGAACCCACCGATCCGTGGTGGAACTGGGCCGAGATTCGCGGTCGTTACGCCGAGGTCGAAGCGGCCGTCCTCAACCTGTCGGGCTGGTATGACGAGGCCTACGGCCCCGAGGGCGCCACCACCAACTTCAACGGTCTGCTGGCGGCGCGGCGCGACGACACGGATCCGAGAACGAGACTGGTCATCGGCCCGTGGGTGCACGGAGTGGCGTCGATCGGCGAGACCGCGACCGGGGACCTCGATTTCGGCCCGGCGGCCGCGATCGACTACGACGACCTGGTGCTGGACTGGATGGACCGACATCTGAAGGGCCTCGACGACCGCGCCACCGCCGAGCCCCCGGTGCGCATCTTCGTCATGGGCGAAAACCGGTGGCGAGACGAGGAGAGCTGGCCTCCCGGCAAGATCGAGGAATTCACGCTGTACCTTCAGCCCGGTCGGCTAGTGCCCGATCCGCCGGTATCGGGAGGCAGGCCGACCTCGCTCTTCTCCGACCCGGCCGCTCCCTTGAGCGATCCGTACCTGGTCTTCGGCCCCCACGACTATGGAGACTTCGTGGATGACGGAACCGTCAGGCTCTTCGACTCCGAGCCCCTCGAGCGCGACATCGAGGTGACAGGCGGCATCAAAGCCGAGATCTACCTGTCCTGCGACTGCCCGGACACCGACCTTTGGGTCCGGCTACTCGACGTGGCGCCGGACGGAAGCGCCTTCAACCTGATGAGTCCCGGCCTCGACGTCCTGCGGGCGAGTTACCGCGACCCCGATCGGGGTCGCCAGCTGCTCGAACCCGGAAAGAGCTACCGCCTGACGCTCGACAACCTGATGACGAGCCGCGTCTTCCGCCGCGGCCATCGAATCCGCGCCCAGCTCTCGACCGCCTTCTTCCCCCACTTCTCGCGCAACCTGCACAGCGGAGCGCTGGAGACCGAGTCGGCAGCGATGCGAACCGCCACGATCACCATTCACCACGACGCCGCGCGGCCTTCGCGGCTCGTTCTTCCAGCCCGGTCAGCGGTCTCCCGCGGCGCCCCGCCTGCCGCCGACGTCGACGACCACCGTGGCGCCGGCAAGGAACGCCGGCACGATGCGTTCGACGTCCGCCGCCGAGAGAACCGCGACTTGGTCCTCGAAGTCGGCAGCGGTTAGCAGCCGGCCACGCCCCACCCACTCCTGCAGCAGCGCGGCCGACACCTCCTCGTTGCTCTGCGCGCCACTGATCCGGCGCCCCAGGAGGTGGGCGCGGGCCTCGGCAACCTCCTTTGCACTGGGCGGCGTTTGCCGCAACTCGTCGAGCGTGCGGCGCAGTAACTCCTGCATCGCCTCGAGGTTGCCGGGATCGACACCCATCTCGAGCGAAACCCGTCCCGTGCCACCGTCGCTCGCATAGCGGGCGTCGATGTAGTAGACCAGACCCCGACGCGAGATCGCCTCCTTGCCGAGGCGTCCTTCGTAGCCGTGGCTGAGGACGTAGAGCAGGGCTCGCCAGGCGAGCCAGTCCGGATCGGCGGGAGCCGGCGCTAGTACCACGTAGCCGAGCTGTGCCTGTGCCTTGTGCGCTCCGAGGTCGATTCGCGTCTCGCCCGGTTGCACGGTCGCCGCCATCGGCTCGACCCGGGCCGGCGTCCAGTCGCCGAAGACCGCCTCCAACAGCGGCATCGCCGCGGCTTCGTCCAGGTCGCCGACGAGGGCGATCGCAGTGGCACCGCGCACCGCCGGCGCCAGCACGCGGCCCAGCCGTTCGTCCAAGGCCAGGCTCAGGCGCGTCGCCGGATCCGCCACCTCAGCGGCACCGAGGACGTCACCGGCGTGGGCTGAACCTACCGCCGTCGCGGCCTGCCGCAAAGTCTCTTCCAGCTCCCCGGGGCGGAAACGCGAGTCGACCGAGGTGTGACGCCAGAGGGGGTGGTCCGCCGTCAAGCGCAACCGAGCCGGAGGGTCCGAGAGCGCGAGTCCGATCGCCGGCACGAGGATTCGCAAGTAAGCCGACGGCGAGAGTGGCAGGCGCTGGAACAGCACCGGCATACCGCCCGAGAGCCTCACGACCCGAGGCGACGACGGTGCCCGCGATGGCTGCCCGATCGCTGCGACCTCCGCCGACGGCGGCCGCGGTACGGCCACCGGTGCCGGGGCAACGTCGGGCGGCGTTCCGGCGACGTACCAGCCTATCGTTCGCTGATGCGGCTGCAGGTAGCGTCGCGCCACCCGCCGCACGTCGGCTGTCGTGACCGCGGCGACGGCTGCAGGCAAGTCGAGCAGCACGTCGAGTGCGTCCAGACCCTCGAAGTAGGCTAGCTGGTGCGCCGCGTCCTCGGTCGTCTCGATATCGAAAAGCAGCTCGTCGGCGAGGCGATCGCGCGCCGCCCGCATCTCGGCCGCCGTCGGTCCGTCGGTCCTCAGCCGCGCGAGCGCCTCCTCGAGCCTCGTTTCGAGCCCCCGCGGCGACTCATCGGTGGCGATCGAGCCCGCGATCGTGAACACGTACGGCGCCGCTTGGGGCGGGTACCAAGTCACCAGATCCTCGGTCAGTCCGGCGAGCCTGGTTCCCGGTTGGACCGCATCGCCGAAGTTGTCCTGGGCAAAGTTGACGCCCCGCCCGCCGCCCAGTACGTCTTGCAGGGCGAGGAAGGAAGGGAACTCGGGATCGACGGCCGCCGGCGCCCGGTAGGCTACTTCGAAACGGTGAACGCTTCCGCCCCCCTGGAGCTCCACGCGTCGCACCCCGGTCTGGGGTGGCTCGGCGGTCTGCGGCGGCGGCGTCTGCGGGGCGGCCGGCAGATCGCCGAAGAGCTCCCTTACCCGTTCGACTACCGCCGCTCGTGACACCCTGCCGACGATCGCCAGCACGGCGTTGGCCGGCCGATAGTGCAGACGATAGAAAGCCACCAGATCGTCGTGGGTGATGGCGCGGACGTCGCTCTCCCAGCCGATGGTGTTGTTGCGATAGGGATGCTGCAGGAAGGACACGGCGAGCACGGCATCCTTGAGCACCGTCGCCGGATCGTTCTCGTAGCCGTGCATCTCGGCCAGCACCGCCCCACGCTCCGGCTCGACCTCGGCGGCCGGGATCAGCAGACGCGCCATGCGATCGGCCTCGATGCGCAGGGCGAGATCCAGCTGATCGGCCGGCAGGGTCTCGAAATAGGTTGTCTGATCAAGCCAGGTGTAGCCGTGCCACTCTCCGCCCACGGCGTAGATCGCACTGACCACCTCGGTGTCCGGGAAGTGCTCGCTGGCCCGGAAGGCCATGTGCTCGACGAAGTGGGCGATGCCGCTGCGGCCCAACGGCTCGTTGCGAGCGCCGATCTTGTAGAGCATCTGGACGCTGACCACAGGCAAGGTGGGCTCCTCGAGCACGACCACGGTCAGACCGTTGTCGAGCCGGCTGACCTCGGCGCGCGAGAGATCGAACGCCGCGAGGGGCAGCGTGCCCAACAGCGCGGCTCCCGCCCAGCTCCTGATCGTCCGGCACCGCGCTCGGCGGCGCGGCGGCCCGCACCCCTCGCCGTCCGGGCGGCGGTGGAACAGCGGGATCTCGGGGTAGCGAAAGATCACGGTCCCATCTCCCCGGCGGCGGCGAGCAGCCGTTGCAAGCGTTCCTCACCAGCGACGGTGAAAGTCGCCGATCGTCCGGCGGGCAGGCGCGCGACTGGCTGGGAGAGCGTGACGGCGAGCGAAAAGGGCCTCGCCGACACTTCACACAGCCGCCCGAGCTGTTTCGGCAGCAAACCGACGTCGGTGATCCAGAGCGTGGCGTCGCCAACGTCGACGCGCTCCAGCCAGTTCAGCCCGAGCGTCCTGCGCTCGCGCCGGTCGCCTCCGGCGGTGAGCTCGCTCTCGAGGACCGGGGAGGCGAGAGCCTCGAGGAGCAGGTCCTGCCATCGGGTCGGCAGCGCCGGGGCCGGCTCGTCAAGACCCACGACCAGGGGCGGCCAGCCCAGGTCTACCGCCATCTCCGGGTCGCGCCGGTGGGCCAGCGACAACCCGGCGTCGTAGAGCTTGCCCGCCAGTGCCGCCGGCCCCAGCAAGACGGGCGAGGACAAGGTAGCGAACTCGTCGATGACCGCATGGCCCAGGAGCCGGCGGAAAGCATTGCGACAGCGATAGGCGACGAAGCGCCGGCGCGGCGGCTCGTTCCACGGCGCGAGCATCACCACCCGGCAGAAGGGCAGGGTGATGAGCCTAAGCACGAACGTCTCCCTCGGCCTTGGTTGCCGGGAACAGCCGCCGGTGGCGGTCGAGGATCTTCAGGGTGCGCTCGAGCGGCAAGGCGTGCACGAGGTGGCCGTCCCGGCCTTCCATGTCAGTGGCCATGAACAGCGCGTTGACGATCGCTTCCTCGGTCGCCTCGGCGGCGGCCTCGAAGAGGGGGCCGATGTCGAACTGCTCGAGGCTGGCCAGGTGGTAGGCAGCATCGCGCCAGAACATTCGCCGAGGAATCCGATTGGCGGTGCTGAAGGCGAGGGTGAAGTCGCCGCTCGAATTGCCCGAGATGCTGCCGGTCTTGGCCAGGCCGTGCACCGCACGACGAGCCAGCCGGTCGAGCTGGTAGTCGAGCAGCGGGGCGTCGGTAGCGATCACAACGAGGATCGAGTTGAGCGCCGCCGCCTCGTCCGGCTCCGGCCGTAGGTCGCCGATCGCCTCGCCGACCGGCACCCCGTCGATGCGCAGCAGCTCCCGGGCACCGTGGTTGGCCTGCACCAGGACGCCCAGAGTGTAGCCGTCGAGGGGCGGCGGCAGGTGGCGGGAAGCGGTGCCGATGCCTCCCTTGAAGCCGTAACAGATCATCCCGGTTCCGCCGCCGACGCAGCCCTCGACCACGGCACCGCCGGTGGCCCCGTCGAGGGCAGCCAGGACGTGCTCGCGGCGTACGTGCCGCCCCTCGATGTCGTTGAGAAAAGCATCCCAGGTCTCGCCGACCACCGGCTCGATCGCAGGCAGATCGTCGGAGGGCAGCCGCTCGAGCAAGGTGTCGTAGACCATGCCGACGCTCGACGTGTTGGTGAGGCAGATCGGCGAGCCGAGGATTCCCAGACGGGCTGTCTGAACGAGGCCTGTCACCTCGCCGTTGGCGTTGGGCATGTCGAAGCCACACGGCAGGTACTCGTTGACGATGCCGGCGTGCGGCCACACCGCAGTGACCCCGGTGCGCACCGGACCGCGCCCGACGACGAGGTCTCCGGATCCCTCGCTCAGAGTCGCGTGGCCAACCGTCACGCCGGGCACATCGGTGATCGCATTCCAGGCACCGGGCTGCAGCCTGCCGATGCGCACCCCGAGTTGGCGAGCTCGCTGGCGACCGGCGACCGATGGCGCCGGGTTGCCGGTCGCGAGGCCGGCGATCGCCAGCGGACCGATCTGCAATAGCTCTCTGCGGTTCAAGGCCATGATCTCACCGTCCCCCGACTCAAAACGGTCCCCACCGCATGGTGTGCGCAATCAGCAGCAGCACCGCCCCGGCAGCGAGCCACAAGCACTCGAGCCGCCACATGAAACGCACCCAGCGTACCCACGAGACCTTGATCAACGCGAGACCCGCCATGAAATAGCCCTGCGTCGGAGTGAAGACGTTGGAGAAGCCGTCGCCGAACTGGTAGGCGAGCACCGTGGTTTGACGGGTGACCCCGACCAGATCGGCCAGCGGCGCCAAGATGGGGATCGACAACGCCGCCTGGCCGCTTCCCGAGGGTACCAAGTAGTTCAACAGCACCTGGACGCCATAGATACCGCCGACGCTCGCCCACGCGGGCAAGTCCTGAACGGTCTGAGCCATGCCATGCAACAGCGTGTCGGTGGCGCGAGCACTCTCGAAGACGACCAGCACACCGCGCGCCAACCCGACGACCAGGGCGCCGGAGGCGATGCCGGCGGCACCCTCGACGAACCGCTCGGCAGTGCCGCTCGCCCCCAGTCCACCGAGCGCGCCGGCCACCACCGCGACAGCGACGAACAGACCGGAAAGCTCGAGAATGCCCCAGCCCCACATCATGGCTCCTGCGACGACGGCCACCAGAGTGGCGACTAGCAGTCCGAGCACCAGCAGCTGTCGGCGGCTTGTACCTGAGTTCTGCAGATCGTCCTGCAGACCGTCCAGCGGACTCGAGGCCGGCCGATCCGCCGCCAGTTCGCGCTTTCGTGACCGGGCGTACCGCAGGATGTAGATCACCGTCATCGTGGTGAGGCTGGCCCAGACGATGAAACGAAATCCGATCCCTGAGAACAACGGTAATCCTGCGATCTCCTGCGCCACGCCGACGGTGAAGGGGTTGAGGAAGGCGCCGGCGAATCCCGCTCCGGCGCCGACCAGCGCGATGGCTCCACCTGTGATCTCGTCGTAGCCGAGGCTCCTGGACAAGACCACCAGCCCGGGCAGAAAGACCAAGGTCTCCTCGGCCATCCCGATCGTGGCGCCGCCCATCGAGAAGAGCACCGTCAAGACCGCGATCACGACCTCGCCGCGACCGCCACAGACGCGTACGACGCCGCGAATCGAAGCTTCGACGGCTCCCGTCGCCTGGATGACGCCGAAAGCACCACCGATGAGGAAGATGTAGAACACGATGTGAGCCGTCTCCTGGAGGCCTCGAGGAAAAGCCAGAAAGACGTCCGTCAGACCCGCGGGGTTTGATTCGACCGGTTGGAACGAGTCGGCTCGGACGACCTCGCGCCCGTCGAGCGACACCCGCTCGAACTCGCCGGCCGGAATCCAGTGGGTTGCCACGGCAGCCAGCGCCACGAGCGCGAAGAGCAGGGCGAAGGTGTGCGGTACCTGCACTTTCATTGCCGACCGCCGCAGAACTCCGCGCTCGCCCTGGCGTAAAGCTGCGCCGCCTCCACCACTTGCGCGATCGGGATCGACTCGAGCGGCGAATGGGCAAGGGCGAGATCACCCGGCCCCATGATGATCGTCGGGATGCCACCGAAGGCAGCCAGCAGCGCCCCGTCCGTCCAGGCGGGAAAGGGCCCAAACTCGCCGACCGAGCCGCACAGGGTGCCGCGGGCTGCGGCGGCGGCTAGGACCACGGAGCTGGTCGGCTCGGTCTTGAGCGCTACGTGCTCGAGCGTCGCCATGCCGCCCGGCAGCCGCCGCAGCCTGGTGCGCAAACCCGGGGTCTCTGCCGCCAGTTGCGCGAGCAGCGCCTCGAGCTCCGCGCAGATGGACCCGAAGTCCTCGCCTGGCACCGAACGGCGATCTGCTGTCAGCATGCACGCGGCGGCCACGGTCGAAGGCTGATCGCCGCCGCGAACCGTGCCGAAGTTCAGGGTCGGCGGCCCCAGCAGAGGATCGGCCCGCTTTGCAAGTAGCGGCAGCAGCTGGGTGCGGACCCGATAGGCGAAAGTGGCCGCCGCGTCGATCGCGTTGACCCCCCGTTCGGGAGTCCCGCCGTGAGACGCTTTGCCGCGGAACGAGATCTCCAGCCACTCCAGTCCCTTGTGTCCCAAGCAGATCCGGTTCTCGGTCGGCTCGCCGACGATGGCACCGTCGGCGGTGAAGCCCGACGCCACGAGATGCTCCGCCCCCAGGCTCTCCATCTCCTCGTCGACGACGGCGGCGAAGGTCACTCGTCCGGAGGACAGGGCAGCCGTCCGCTCCAGTCCTGCCAAGGCAGCCGCCATCGCCGCCAGAGCGCCCTTCATGTCGACCGCTCCCCGCCCCAACAGCCGCCCATCGCGCACCTCGCCCGAAAAACCGACCCCCGGATCCCCCTCGTTGAGCGGAACGGTGTCGGTGTGGCCACAGAGCAGGAGATGGGGCCCGAGCTCCGGACCTTCCACCGAGCAGACCAGATTGGGCCGGCCGGCCGCGACTTCGTACAGCTTCGGCTCGAGGCCGTGCTGTGCCAGATACTCGGCCAGGGCCGCTGCCACACCCTCTTCCTGGCGCTCCAGACCTCGGTGGCTCGGAGTACGAACTAGCGCCGCCAGGAGCTCGATCGGCGCCGCTTCCTCCACCCGTGCGTCGAGTTCTAGCAGCCTCGAGGCCTCAGTGAGGTCAGAACTTCGTCGAGGATCGAAACCGCTCGATCCACTTCGGATTGGCCAACGATCAGTGGCGGCGCGATCCGCAGGCTACTGTCGCCGCAACCCAGGAGCACCAGCCCCCTCTCGAAGGCGCGGAGAAGAACCTCGGCCAGCAGATCGTGGTCCGGCTGACGAGTCGTGCTGTCCTTTACGAGGTCGACAGCCTGCATCAGGCCGAGGCCGCGAACGTCGCCGATCTGCTCGTGGCGGCTCATCAGCCGCTTCAGCTCCAGCATCAAGTAGCCGCCAATCTCGGCCGCATTGTCGGTCAACCCCTCCTCGAGCAGGTCGAGCGTAGCCATCGCCGCTTCGCAGCAGACCGGGTTGCCGCCGAAGGTGCTGCCGTGGCCGCCGGAGCGCCATTGCATCACCTCTGCTTTGGCCACGACAGCCGACAGCGGCATGCCTGAGGCGATCCCTTTGCCGAGCACCAAGATGTCCGGCTCGAGACCGAAGTGCTCGCAAGCGAAGAGCTTCCCGGTCCGCCCGAAACCCGTCTGCACCTCGTCGGCGACGAGCAGGATCCCGTATTCTCTTGCCAGAATCGCCAGACGCTCCAGAAACCCCTGCTTAGGAGGGAAGTAGCCTCCTTCTCCCAGGTCCGGCTCGACGACGATGGCGGCGATCTCCTCCGGCGGCGCCGTCGACGCGAACAGGGTTTTCTCGAGTAGCTCCAGGCATTCGAGCTCGCAGGTCCGAGGCTCACGACCGACCGGGCAGCGGTAGCAGGTCGCGTAATGGGTGTGGTGGACCTCAGGGAGCAGCGGTCCGTACCCCCGGCGCTGCACTGCCTTGCTGGCGGTCAAGGACACGGCCCCCATGGTACGGCCGTGGAAAGCGCCGAAGAAGGCCACCACCTTTTGGCGGCCGGTGCGCAGTCGCGCCAGCTTGATCGCGGTCTCGATAGCCTCCGCCCCCGAGTTGGCGAAGTAGACCTTCTTGCTTCCGAGCCCGGGCGCCAGGCGTGCCAGGCGCTCGGCGAGATCGACGACCTGCGGGTAGGAGAAATCGATGGCGCACAGGTGGAGCAGGCGCTCGGCCTGTTGGCAGATCGCATCCACGACTCTCGGATGACAGTGGCCGGTGGCGCAGACCGCGATACCGGCCGCGAAGTCCAGGAACCGGTTGCCGTCGACGTCGGTCAGGGTCATCCCCTCGCCGCGATCGACCACCAGCGGGTAGTCCTTCACATAGTTCTGGGAAACCCACGCGTGCTCCCGCTCGAGCCATGCTTCGGCCTGCGGCCCAGGGAGAGGGGACTGGATGTGGGGCGTCGGTAACCGAGTCGCGGGAATCTCCATTGCTGCCAGCTCCAGTCGGCGTTCCGCTGCGCTAGTCCATGATCGTCTGGCTTTGCTCGCGCAGAAACTGCGCCACGTAGTAGGGGCCACAGACCCCCTTGCCGGTCGACCCGCTCGCCTTCCAGCCACAGAACGGATTCACCCCCGGCCACGCGCCGGTGGTGGCGCCGCTACTGCGGTTCGCGTAGGTCACGCCGGCCTCGATCCGGTCGAAGAACTCGTCGACCTCCGCCGGCTCCTCGCTGAAGATGCCGGCGGTCAGACCGTACTCGCTACCGTTGGCGAGGCTGATGGCCTCGTCGAGAGAGACGACGTTACGCAAGCAGAGAAACGGCAGAAACAGCTCTTCGGTTAGCAGCCGGTGACCGTCCGGTAGCCCGTCGACCAGGGTCGGCATGACGAAGTACCCCAGGTCGTGGACCGGTCCGGTCAATGTCTTGCCGCCGAAGAGGATCTCGCCATCCCGACGAGCTTCGTCGGCGCAGCTGTCGAATCGATCCTTGGCTTCCTGGTCGATCACCGGGCCCAGGAACGTCCCTCGCTCGAGAGGGTCACCGGTCTCGATCGCCGCCGTGCGCTCGACAAACATGGTCTTGAATCGCTGGGCGACCTCGGCATCGACGTAGACGCGGCTGCAGGCACTGCACTTCTGCCCGCCGAAACCGAAGGCAGAACGGGCCACGCCCTCGACCGCCTTGTCGAGGTCCGCCCGGGCCGTCACGAGAGCCGCATTCTTGCCACCAAGCTCCAGAAAGCAAGGTCTCGGCAAGGCGGCGCTGAAGCGTCGGTAGAGATCCCTTCCGACGGCTCGCGAGCCGGTGAACACCAGTCCCGAGACTCCCGGATTGGAGACGACCTCCTCGCCCACGAGGCCCCCGGCGCCGGTCACGAGATTGAGAACTCCGGCCGGCAGGCCGCTGGCGGACAGGATCTCGTACAGTTCGAGCCCGCAGGCCGCCGCCTCGCTCGCCGGCTTGAAGACCACCGTGTTGCCACCCGCCAGCGCAGCTGCCGCCATACCCGCCGCCAGGGCGACCGGGAAATTGAACGGCGAAATGACCATCCAGGCTCCGTAGGGCCGCAAGAGGTCGCGGGTTCGCTCGTTGGGGGCCAGGCGACCCATCGGGCGGTCGAAGCCATCGGCGTCCTCCAGCTGCTGGCAGTAGTAGCGGATCAGATCCGCGGCTTCCTCGACATCCGCCAGGGATTCGAAGCGCGTCTTGCCGACTTCCAGGCTCATCAACGCGGCCAGCTCGTAGCGGCGCTCGCTGAGCGCTCCGGCCGCCCGTCGCAAGATCTCGAGCCGATCGCGCCATGCCGTCCTGCGCCAACCGTCGAAAGCTCTCTGTGCAGCTGCCACGGCGTCGGCGACGTCGCGTCGGCTCGCTTGCTGGAAGCGTCCGATCACCAGCCCACGGTCGACGGGTGACAGGTTTTCGAACTCCTCCCCTCCCTTGCGCGATTCCCCTCCGATCCACATCGGGTGGGTCGAGCCGAGGTTGGCACGGACGCGACGGACAGCCCCTTCGAAGGCGGCGTGGACCTCCTCGGCTGGCGAGTCCAACGTGGAGTACGTGATCTTGAAATCGCTGCTGCCTGCCATGATGCCTCCCGGAAAGGCGGACTGAAGTTCGCGGCCAAGCTCGGGGACTGTAGACCTCTTTGGATCCAAATCGTTCTCGGGTAAGATACCACTATGTGGTCATTGGATCCATATGCTGGTAAAAAAGCCCACTCCGCCGCCTCGCGCCCCGGCCACTGAGAGCGGCAACACCCGATGCTCGAGACTGCAGAACCACCCTCGACGATGAGAACAGCCCCCGGAGGGACTCAGACGGTCATTCGGGCGATCGGCCTGTTGAAGGCGTTCTCGCGGGAGCGCCCGAAGCTCGCGCTGGCCGAGCTGTGCGCGGACCAGGGCCTGTCGAAGACCACGGCCCATCGGCTGCTGGCGGCACTCGAGAGCGAGGGGCTCGTGACCCGGAATGCCGGCAGGGGCACCTACCGTCTGGGTCCCGCGATCATCGCGCTTGGCACCCAGGCTCTGCTCAGTCACGATTTGCGGGCCATCGTCCAGTCCGAGCTCGAAGCTCTCGTGTCCCTGACGGGAGAGACGGCCACTCTCGAGGTGCTGGCCAACGACAAGGTCCTCATCGTCAGTGAGATTCCCGGCCGTCACCTCGTGACCGTAGCGGCAGAGGTCGGGACGCTCTGGCCGCTCCACGCAACCTCGACCGGCAAGGCGATCCTCGCGGCTCTGCCCGAAAAGGGGCGGCGGTCACTGATCAAGACACCCCTCGATCGCCTAACCGATTCGACCATCACCGAGCCCGAAGAGCTGGATAGAGAGCTCGAACGCGTCCGCGCTCGCGGGTACGCCACGGCGGTCGAGGAGCTGGAGGTTGGTGCCGCAGCCGTGGCGGCCGCGTTGTCCGATCCGCTCGGACGGGTGGTCGGCGCGATCAGCCTCGGCGGCCCCGCGAGCCGACTGGGAGCGGATCGACTGGCTGATCTCGCGAAGCCGCTCAGGGCCAGTACCGAGAGAATCCTGCTACAGCTCGAGCCCGGGAACTACTAGCTATGCGTCACCGAGAATCGGAAAGTAGCCATCCACTCCGCTTGCAAGGGAGATCCCGAGATGCCTTAGCCGAGCGCCTTTCATTCGCGCACGTCGAGGCTCTGCATCAGCAATAGCTGGGAGGACTCTCACGAGCCGGAGCACTTCGCTTTCTCCCGCCGAAGCGGTGGGCTCGTTTCTGCCCTCTGCGCATTCGCCGTGCCTGACGATCCCAGTCGCTCCGGGAGCGCTCCGGTGCCTGTCCCAGGAGTGCTGCGTCTCGCCCTGGAATTGCCGATCTTCGGTTTCGCCACATGGGCGCTTTACTCGACCAGGGCTGTGTCGTCGTGTCTGGTTCTGGGAAGTCTGGTCGCGCACTTCACTACGTGCTTACTTATAACGTCACGGGATAGTCAGACCTCCCAAGCCGGTGGTTCCAAAGACGAGAGGGAGGCACTTGATCCCCCCGAGGGGTACCCCCCCCGAAGCCCCGAAGCGGTACCACCCGTTTAGCGCAAGATCGCCGTCTCCCGGGGGGGGCGGCTCAGTTCCCCAGTTTGACGATCTCACCGGAGCCGGTGACCGAGCTCTCGACCTGAGGATTTCCGTAGTAATAGACGGAGCCCGAGCCGGTGATGATCGCCGTCAAGCGATCGCGCACTCTCACGGTCGCGGAGCCGGGGCCGGAGATGGTGACGCGTGCCTCGGCGCTGTCAAGGTCGGGGGCTTCGTAGTCGGCGACTCCGGCCACCTCGACGATCTGGCGGGAGACAGCTCCAGACGCTCGAACCCCACCTGCCCCCAGCGTCGAGGTGACCTGCAGCTGATCGGCGCTCAGGTCTTGGAAGTCGAGGTCTCCCGCTTGACTGGCCCGCAGCGTCAGCCGCTCGCCCTCGAATCCCGAGCACTCGATCGCGCCGTGGGCGGTCAGCTCGGCACTTTCGAGCGACGGTGCCGAAAGCAAGAACTCGGTCGGCCGTCCCGGATGTGCGGGATACTCCTCGTCGAGCGAGATCTGCAGGATCCCGTCGCGCACCTGCGTGATCACCGACGGGAGGAGAATCATCTCGCCCCGCATCGTCAATGTCTCACCCGGGCCCTGCTCGATCCGCAGGTGTCCCGGCATCGCCAGGACCACGCCGCGCACACCGGAGACGATCCGGCCCACCTCGACCCACTCGTGCTCGTTGTACGGCTGATCCAGAGCTGTCGGGCTCGATCCGCCGCAGCTGGCGGCGGCGAGGGTCACCAAGAGAAGCGAGGCTATCCAAGACCAGCGGACGCCAAGCGTGCGTCTTGAAGCGATCATCCCGCGCCTCCCACTCCTGGTATTACTCCCGTCAGCCCCGGGTCGGCAACACCCGATTGGGCGGGTAGTCGAGAGCGCACGCCCTGCGTCCGCTCGGGTGGTCGGGTCCTGGAGATCACTCCACTTCGAAGGCGGTCAACTCCACTGGGATCGGCAACATCACGTCGGTACTGAGGGTCTGGCATCCACACTTCGAGGCGGTGCTGGGGAAGGCATCCACAACGGTGAAACAGTCACCCATCGTGTTGTTGTCCCAGCTAAAGCACGCATGGACGTCGATGAAGCCGTCGTTGTCATTGTCGACACAGGGCACGCGGATCGTCTGGGTCAGGTCTTTGATCTCCTGGGCCGAACTCTCGATGTCACCACAGGTGTCGCCATCTCCGTCCCACCACGGTCCGTTGAGAATGTCGGGGATCATGTCGTTGTTGGCGTCGCCACAACTCGGTGTCGCCGTCAGAGGGGGATCGAAGTAGTCATGGAAACAGTTGTCGCCGGTCTTGGCACCTTCGATCAGGCCGGAAAGATCGAGGTACAAGCCGAGGTCGTATCGATCGGGCATCTCGGCTTGCGCCACCACTTGAACCTGGAGTTCCATCTCGCCGACCGTGCCGCTCTCGCAGGCTTCGACGATCGACGTCACGATGAAGTCCGCGACCTGGACGTTTTGAGCAGTGCAGACCGCTCCTGGTTGATAGTCCTGCACGCAGACGTTCCCGGTCTCGGGACTGCCAGCAGTAGCCTGCATCGAACCGGTGAAAACGAGTGTAGGCCAAAGAGGTCCAGCTACCGTAAGGACTCACGAAGCGCTGAAAGAGCAAGTCGGCGCCGACCCAAGCGGTGGCAAACACCAGCGACGAGCGGAAGTCGTTCGATCCCGAGGCCAGGATCCGATGGGCGAGGTACGGGAGAAAGTGGACGCCGGCGTAGATGGTCGTGACCATGAAGAAGAGCCAGCCCGGTGCCGGGATCATCCCCTGCCAGGAGAACGGCCACAGGGGGAGACTCGACGCCAGTGCCAGGGTGAGCCCAGCAGCATGACGACGCCGTGCACCCGCGACCACAGGTAGAAAGCGGCGAGGTCCGGATCGGTGCCGCGGAGCTCGCCCGATTCCATCGCGTCGGCGATACATTCGCTCAGGCCCTCCGCGCTGTTCGAGGCAACCCGAGAGTTCGTCGCCCTCGGGATGTCAAGATCGGGCAACAGCTGCTGCAGCACACGGACATTCTCGATCCGGCTTCGTTTACGGGGACGCACGCATGGGATGGGCGAAGGCGGCACGCTCGAAGAACCCTCGCACGAGGGTCTGTTAGGCTGTGAGAGGTTGGTCGAGACCATCCCCGCAAGGCAGGAAAAGAGCTGGGACGCGATGTGAAACAAGGAATGGTCTTGTTGGCTGCTCTGTGGCTGGCGCCTCAGGCGGCGATGGCGGTGATCACCTTCACTCAGCTCGACGAAGACATATTCGTCGTGAGTCACAGGGTCAAGGGCATCGGCTTACGGGGCAAGGCGATGAAGCTCGTTTACACGAAGACGGCATCCCTGTGCGTGGCTGCCGGTTTCACCCACATGAAGATCCTGGAGCAAGAGTCCGACTCCGGTCAGCTCGACGATTCTGCCAACGCCAGCATCCGAGCCCAGTTCTTCTTCGAAGGCGGAGGGGAGCACGTCAGCTGTGAGCAGAATGCCGATGAGGAGTACGTTCAACAAGCCAGCCGGAAGCTCGCCGCGGAAGGTCACCGGCTGCCGGATGGAGAGACCCCAGTTTCGGAGGCCTCGGAATCGGCGGGCTCCGTAGGCACCAATGTGGAAGAGAGCTCTTGCACCATCGAGCAGATCGCCGCGATGGCAAGAGCCGGTCTCACGGACGATCAGATAAGGGGCGCCTGTCTCGGCCAGAGCGGTTAGGCTCCGGCCGAGACAAGGGTGGCTCCTATTCTGGATGGTGTCCTCATAGGCTGTTCCGGTGGACTGGCCCATCACTCCCGAGGAGCTCATCCGAGAGCAGCAGCGCCTCGGGGAGGCGCAGCCCGATCGCTGGGCTCCGCCCTCACCTCCCTATGCGATCGGCGGCTGTTTCGTCTGTTTCCCGCGGGGCGGGCCCGACGCGGGAGCGGGAGCCACGGGCGACTCAGGCTGGGCGGGCGCAGCTCGAATCTCCGCGGACGCGGGCGTTACTACCGCGGCAGCGACCGGGGCGGCGGGCGCCCCCTACAGGGCAGGGCTGCTCGCCCTGAGAGAAGGTCCGCTGCTGGAGGCGGCGGTCCGGGACCTGCCCCTTCGGCCCGAGGTTCTGTTGGTCAACGCGACCGGCCGCGACCACCCCAGAAGCGCCGGCTTGGCCCTCCACCTGGGAGCGCTGCTCGACCTCCCGACCGTCGGCGTTACCCACCGCCCACTGTTGGCCGAAGGCGAGTGGCCCGAGCTCCTTCGCGGCGCCCACTCGCCACTTCACCTCACCGGCCACCACGTGGGCTACTGGCTGCGCACCCGAGACGCCACCCGTCCCTTGGCGATCCACGCCGCCTGGCGCACCGACCCCGGAACCGCCCTTACGATCGCGCTCCGGGCGACCACCGGCCGGGCGCGCACTCCGGAGCCGCTGCGCCAAGCCCGACAGATCGCCCGCCTGGCCAGAGCAGCGGCTGAAGGACATCCGCGGGCCGGAACCGCTACTGAGCACCAGCGTACCCTTGGGAGTCAAGGCGCGCCTGCAATCTGACGCGGAGTGGGTCCCCGCCAGTTGGAAGATGAGATCGTAGCGCGGACCGCCACGGATGAAGTCCTCCCGGGAGTAGTCGATGACCCGGTCTGCGCCGATCGAGCGAACCATCTCTACGTTCCTCGTGCTGCACACACCGGTGAGGTCCGCTCCGAACGACTTGGCGATTTGCACCGCGAAGGTTCCAACGCCGCCCGAGGCACCGAGGATCAAAACCTTCTGGCCGGGCTGGACTCTTCCGTGATCGCGCAGACCCTGAAGGGCCGTGAGCCCGGCGACCGGCACCGCTGCGGCCTGCTCGAACGTCAGGTTGGCCGGCTTGAGCTCGAGCCAATCCTCGGTCACGCAGACGTAGTCGGCGAAACTGCCCCACCCGCCCCCGTCGATCTCCCCGAAGACCTCGTCACCGGGGCGAAAGCGGGTCACGTTCTCGCCGACCTCTGCGACCTCCCCCGCCAAGTCGGCACCCAGACCGTTGACTTTCGGCCGGCGCAGCCCGATCTGCAAGCGCATCAAGTACGGCTCGCCTCTCATGCAGTGCCAGTCGAGGGAATTGGCGCTCGCGGCGCGGACCCGTACCAGCACTTCACCATCCCCGACAGCCGGCTTGTCGATCTCCACGAGCTCGAGGAGATCGGGTGGGCCGTACTCGTCGTAGACGATCGCCTTCATTGCCTTCTCCTTCACCTTGGTCCGAGGGCGTTGACGAACTTGCCATGGCCCTTCCGACCTGGCGAGGCTATGGGCTCTTCCGGGACGAGTTCTACTACATCGCTTGCAGCAAGCGACTCGCCTTCGGCTACGTCGATCACTCGCCGCTCTCGGTCGTCTTGTTGGCGGCGCAACGAGCCCTGCTCGGCGAGTCGCTCTTCGCGCTCCGCCTGCTTCCGGCGGTCGCCGGCGCGCTGACCGTGTTGGTGGTCGGCCTCCTGGCCAAGGAGCTCGGCGGCGGTCGTTTCGCCCAGACTCTGGCGATGGTGGCGGTCGGAATCGAGTTCCTGGGGGTCTTCCACGTCTTCTCGATGAACTGCTTCAACGTCTTGATCTGGGCGACGGCCGGCTATCTGCTGGTGCTCATCCTCAAAGGCTCGAGCCCTCAGCTTTGGCTGGTCCTGGGTGCGCTTCTCGCTAGGGCACGGTCTGCGACCAGCTGGATGTGTCGCCCGACTCGAGGCCGTCAGAGAACAGTGGATTGGCACCGAAATCGCCAAGGACGACCTCATTGGCGAACAGGGCTTCGCCGCTCACTTCAGTGCAGGAGAAACTGGCCTGGCCGTCCCCGAGACAAACTCTGCTCGGAGTGAGGAAGTTCGCGAAGATCACGTCGAGATTGGAGTCGCGATCGACGAAGCCCAGAGCCAGGCCGCGAGTCTCGTTGGTCTTTCCGTCGACGGGATTGCATGAGGAGAAGCTCCCGCTTCCATCGCCGAGGCAGACACTGTTCGGCGCTGAGATATTGGAGAAGACAGCGTCAAGATGACTATCACCATCTATCCGACCGAGGGCTACGTCAACAGTAGAGTCTTGGTCATCGCTGACGTCAGAACACTGGAAGCCCCCATTGCCATCGCCGAGACAGACACGGTTCTGGTGGAGACTGAAGTTCGAGAAGACAGCGTCAAGGTGACTGTCGTCGTTCAAGTGGCCCAAGACCACTTCTTGTGTGTTGTTCGCGTCATCGCTGACGTCGGTGCAGACGAAGCTCCCGTTGCCGTCGCCCAGGCAGACGCTATTCTGATCGTGAGCTGAATTCGCGAAGATGACGTCGAGGGTGGTGTCGGAGTCTACAAGCCCGAGAGCTACACCGATTGAATTGGGCGCTCCGCCGATGCTGGAGCACTGAAAACCTCCGTTGCCGTCGCCCAGACAGACGCGGTTGCCTTGGCCTGAGTTCGCAAAGACTGCGTCGAGCCAGGGATCTGCATCGACGAATCCGAGCGCGACATCGTCACCACTGCTGCCCGCGTCGTCAATCAAGGAACAAGAAGAGAACCCACCTGCGCCGTCGCCCAGGCACACTCGGTTGGTTTCGTTGAAGTTGGCAAAGACGGCGTCGAGGTTGCCATGTCCGTCGACGAACCCTGCCGCCACGCCGATCGTGAATTGCTCGGTATCGCCGACCTCCGAACAGGCAAAACCGCCAATGCCGTTGCCTACGCATCCCTGTTCAAGCAGGCCGTGGATGGCAAAGAGAGCGTCCAGAGCGACTTGGTCAGCGGGCTCTGTGTGGGGGGCTTCGGCTCTCGACTCGCGCGGAGCAAGAACGGGCGCAGCGGTGACCAGCAGAGAGACCACCCACACCAGAACCGGGTTCGTTGCTCCTAGCACAGGCGACTCTGCCTCCTCGTCCAAACCGCCGCTTGTTCTCGAATCTCTGGCCGTCGAAGTCTAGCAGAGAGGCTAGGCCGCCAAACGCGGCATCGGCCGAACGCTCGGTGGACAACTCGACGCCGACGGATAGGGTATGTGAGCGAAGGGGGCGCGTTGCGGTAGGGTCGAGCCGTTGACGGGTAGACACCGCTACGATGAACCGACGACACGTCTCATGCGCTCTGTTGCTGAGCGGCGCTTTCAGTGCCGGCGCCTCGGCAGGCGTCTGCGATCCGGGAAGCATCGCGGCTCCGCCTAGTTTCGAAGGCGTCGTTCGACCGGCGCTGGCCGAGGACGTGAACCCGGACCCCGAGGTGGTGGAGATCTTCCTCACCGCGCGCGAGGAGGTGTGGGATTTCAATACCGGCAACGACACCGCGGTCTTCACCTACAACGGTGTGCTCCCCGGACCGATGATCGAGGCCGACGTCGGCGACACGCTGATCGTTCATCTGTGCAACGACCTGCCAGTCGACACCACCATCCACTGGCATGGGCTCGAGACCCCGGCGAACATGGATGGCAGCAACATCTCTCAGGGCGCGGTGCCTTCGGGAGGCACGTTCCGATACGAGTTTCCGTTGCTGAATGCCGGCACCTTCTGGTACCACCCCCACATTCAAACCAACGTGCAGGTGGAGAAGGGCCTCTACGGCGCGCTCATCGTTCACGACCCGCGGCAAGATGACGAGCTGCGGCTGCCCAGGAACGAGCACGTTCTGATGCTCGACGACGTCTGGCTCGATGACGACGGCCAGATCGTCGAGCCGTTCCTTGGGACCCGTGAGGAGGTCGCTATCGAGCAGCTCAACGGACGGGAGGGCAACGCCTTCTTGCTGAATGGCGCCAGGTTCCCCGTCCTCGGGATGGAACGGGGTGTCCCACACCGGCTTCGAGTCCTCAATGTCGCCAACGCTCGCTTCATGCGAGTGTCGATTCAAAACGTTCCGATGTGGCGAATCGGCGGAGATCAGGGCTTGATCGAGCACGCGATTCTGGTTCCTCCGTCGGGATTCGGCACCCCGCCTCTCGGCGTCAGCGGCCCCCCCACCCGACACAAGTCCGACCCGGACCCGACGACCGGCCTCTTGCTGAGCCCAGCGGAGCGCGCGGATGTCGTGCTGGTTCTGGCCGAAGAGGGACCTATCGCGTTCGATTGGCACGACACCCAACGGGGTCGGCATAGCGTCGATTTCATGCCGGACGGCACGGTTGTTCTGGCCCACAACATCCCCGACGGGACGAATGAGGTCATCCACTTTGCGCTGGTCGTCCCCGAAGGCCCGCCCGGCGACAAGGAGTGGGTGCCACCGGACCCTCTGACCACGCTCGCCCCGATAGACACCACGGGCGCTCCGACGCTTCCGCTCGTCATGGGGCACACGATTCCCGACTGGGATACGGGCGAGACCGTCTTCTTCGTGCAGGCGCCGGGCAAACCGTTCGAGGCTCTGACGCCCCGCGACGTCCACTCGGTGCTGACTGACGGGACCTACATCTGGGAAGTGAAGAACCTCACCGGGTCGCACCACAATTTCCACACGCACGGTTGGGGGTTCCAGCACATCGAGACCGAGTTCGTCGATTTGGACTTCCCGAAGGACCCTGACCGCAACTACATCGAGCCGGCGACCCACCTCGAGAACAAGGACACTTTCCTGATCAAACGCCGTCCGGGAACGGTGAGGGGACGCAGCTGGAGCATCGGCCGCTTTGCCGTCAACTTCCGCGACGACGGCAGGGTCGGGCAGATCGCCGCGTCCGGCAAGGTCCCTGGTGAGACGACCTCGGGCGGCTGGCTCGCGCACTGCCACATCCTGGAGCACTCGGCGCTGGGCATGATGACCTTCTTCCAGATCGCGGACGTCTTCATGGACGGTTTCGAGTCCGGGGACACCTCGGCCTGGTCGACCACTGTGCCGTAGCCGGGGAATCGATCGGTCGGCTCACTCAGGAGCGGACGGCGATCAGGTAGGGTAGCGCTTCGCTCGACTCAAAGCGCCATCCGGAGGTCACTCAGCATGAGAACACGAACCATCCTTGCGACAGGGCTGCTGTCGTTCGCCATCGCCGGCAGCGTATCGGCTCAAGCAGTGCCTTGTGTCGACGGCATGGCCGGCATCTACCCCTGCAGCAACGTCACCCTGGTGTCCCATCTCACCTCGGCCGAGCTCGGAACCTCTGCCGCGTCCGACAATTGGGGGTGGGAAGACCCGCAGACCGGTGTCGAATACGCGTTGATCGCGGCTCACGAAGGCACCATCTTCGTGAGTCTCGAGGACCCTGAAGCTCCCTTGGTGATCGGCTCCCTGCCGGCGCACAACGGAGTCGTGACCTTCATCAGAGATGTCAAGGTCTACGCCGACCATGCCTTCGTCACTGCGGACGATTTTCCCCACGGCATGCAGGTGTTCGACCTGACACAGCTGCGAGATGTCGTGGCACCGCCCGTGGTCTTCACCGAGACGGCCCACTACAGCGATCTCTCGGATGCCCACAACATCGCGATCAACCCCGAGACCGGATTCGCCTACGCGGTCGCGGACGGCAGCTGCAGCGGTGGTCTGCACATGATCGACCTCGGCACTCCGACCGTGCCGGTGTTCGCCGGCTGCTACGGGGACGCGGGCAGCATCCACGACACCGTATGCCAGATCTACAACGGTCCGGACGTCGATCACCAGGGCCAGGAGATCTGCATCGCGGCCGACCTCACGGGTTTCGTCGCGATCGTCGACGTCACCGACAAGGCCAATCCGGTGACCCTCTCTTCGACCCCCTACACGGGGGCGTCGATTTCTCATCAGGGGTGGACGACCGAGGATCAGCGCTACTACATTCACGGCGACGAGGGTGACGAGCAGGACGGCACCAACACCAAGACCTATGTCTTCGACATCCAGGATCTCGACGCCCCGACGCTCGCCGGCACCTACACGGCGACGACCTTCGCGACCGACCACAACCAGTACGTTCGCGGCAACCACGTATTCCAAGGCAACTACCGCGCGGGGTTCCGGGTTCTCGAGATGGGCGATCTCACGGTGGGCGAGTTGACGGAAGTGGCGTTTCTCGACACCAGGCCGACGAGCGACACGAACAGTTTCAGCGGCGCCTGGACGACCTACCCGTTCTTCGATAGCGGGCTGGTGATCGTCACCGACACCGGGGAAGGGCTGTTCGTCATCGAGCCGAAGCTCGAGCTCTTCGCCGACGGCTTCGAGAGCGGCGACACCTCGGCCTGGTCGACCACGGTGCCGTAGTAGAGAGCGTTCGGTGCCCGCGGTAATCGAGTGGCACGAGGAACGTATCGAGCTCGAAGAGATGCTCGATCCGGGGATCCACTTGGCGCCGCTGCTTGTCGTCACGGTCTCCACTCGTCGGCGACCTCATGCTGGTTCGCAACCGCCAAGAGATGGCCGCCTTCCAGCTGTCGCTCGCTGGTGACTGACGACCGGGCGTCGTCGCGAGGATGCGGGCGGATGCGAGACGGTCGTTCACGAGCCACTAGCATTCGAGAGGCGCCTGAGCATCGAGGGATCGCCTCGGCGTGGGACCAAGAGCGAACCGTCGGCGCCGGGTGACTCGTGGCGTCCGACGATTAGCCAGCCATCGGGCGAGAGACGCGCGACAAGTCGCTCGAGGCAGCGTTCCTGGGTGCTGCTGTCGAAGTAGGTGAAGACGAGGTTGCGACAGAGGATCAGGTCGAAGGGTCCCGGTGGCGCATCGCGGCGGATGTCCTGGAGAAGGAAGTCGACGCCTCGGTGGTAAGGCGCCAGAAGTCGATACTTGCCGCCAGGCGCTTGGACAAAAGCCTGCCGTCGCCATTCGGCAGGCAGCTCCCGCACGCTCGATTGCGGGTAGACGGCGCGACCTGCTCGCTCGAGCTGATGGGTGTCGAGATCGGTGGCGACGATCTGCAACCCGAGGTGCCCGGGCAGCGGCGCGGGGCCGAGGCGGAGCAGAATCGCCACGGTGAAGGGCTCTTCGCCGGCTCCACAGCCGGCGCTCCAGATGCGAAGCAAGGGCGGCTCGCGCCGGGCGGCGCGCCGAAAGAGCCCCGGGAGGAGATCGCGGCCCAGCACTTCCCAGACCCGGCGATCGCGATAGAAGCGGGAGATGGTGATGCGGCAACAGTCGTCGAGGTGCGGCCATTCGAAGGGGTCGCGCTGGAGGCGGCGCCGGTAGGCGGCAAGATCGTCCAGATCCAGCGTCCGTAGGCGATGGCGGACCCGGCGGCAGACCTGGCGGCGCACCTTGCGGAAGCCGGCCCAGCGGTAGCCCAGCCGCGGCAGGCACCATTGGAGAAACTCGACGCAGTCGCGGTCTCTGGTGACTCGCTCGGTGCTCATCCTTCTCGATCGCGATCAGTATAGTGGGCCGTGCCGAAGGCCTGCGCCGTGGTCCCGGTGAACCTGGCACTGCCGGCCGACCCGAGCGGGCCTGGGCACTCGCGATGAAGGATTCGGTGTCAGCCCGGCAGCTCGAGACGCACGTCACGCGGCTCGCGGGTGAGATCGGCGAGCGCAACGTGTTTCGGCCCGAAGCGCTCGCCGCGGCGGCTCGATATATCGAAGAGGAGTGGCGGCGCCAGGGATACGCGATCGAGCGGCTCGCCTACACCGCTCGCGGCGTCGAGTCGGTCAACTTGGAGGTCACCCGAACCGGCCACCCCTCTCCCGATCAGATCCTGCTCGTGGGAGCCCACTACGACTCGGTAGCAGGTAGCCCCGGAGCCAATGACAACGGCACCGGGGTGGCGGCGCTGCTCGAGCTCTCTCGTCTCTTCGCAGAGGCCTCGCCGGGACGGAGCCTGAGGTTCGTCGCCTTCGTCAACGAGGAGCCACCGTTCTTCAGCTGGGGCAGCATGGGCAGCATGGTCTACGCCCGCGCCGCCCGCAAGCGCGGCGACGACATCCGGCTGGCGATCTCTCTCGAGACCCTCGGCTACTACTCCGACGAGCCGGGCAGCCAGCGTTATCCACCTTTCTTCCGGTTCTTCTATCCCGACCGGGGGAACTACATCGCTTTCGTTTCCAACTTCCGTTCCCGGAGCTGGATGAAGCGGGCGATCGGGGCCTTCGAGGCGTCATCGCGCTTCCCCGTCGAGTCGGTCGCCACCTTCGAGCTCGTGCCCGGCGTCGGCTGGAGCGACCACCTATCGTTCTGGCGCCAAGGGTACCCAGCCTTCATGATCACCGACACCGCCCCCTACCGTTATCCCCACTACCACAGCCCTTCCGACACCCCGGACAAGGTCGACTACTCCTCGCTCGCCCGCGTGACCGACGGCCTCAGGGGCATGCTGGCCCTCCTCGTCGAGGGTGACTGACTCTCAGGGGTTGATGTTCTCGCCCTTCTCCAGTCGCGCGATCTGGGCCTCGAGATTCTGCATCTGGGGGCCGGCCGGAGCCCGCTCCAACGCGACGCGGGCGTGCTCCAGGGCCTTGGCAAAGTCTCCCTCCTGCGAGTAGACCCGGGCCATGCCGAAATCGACCGGCCACTCGCCCGGGTTCTTCTCGTAGCTCTTGCGGAAGACCGCGTTGGCGGCTTCGATCTGCCCCTGCTGCTGCGGGCCGCGGGCGGCCATGTGCACGAGGACCGCGGTCGCGGTCGGATGGTCGATCGCCTGGTCGAGAGTCTCCATCGCCTCGTCGCCGCGCCCGATCCCGTTGAGCACCTGGGCCTTGTTGGCGATCGTCTGAAAGCTCGTGTTGGCCGCGATGGCGGCATCCGCCCAGCGCACCGCGTCCTCGTGGTAGGCCTCCTGCTGGGAGGCCCACTGGGAAGCCTGGATCCAGTTCTGGAAGTTGAAGCCGGCGGAGCCGGGGAGCTCGTGCGTCATCGCCTGGTGGTAGAGCTCCGGCATGTTGGGGACCGAGATCCGGAAGGGGACCCGCAGGTTCCCAGTGCATCACCGCCTGGGCGGTATCGAGCTGCCGGTCATCGAACTCGAAGGTCAGCCATTCTCGGAAGAACTCGGTCTTCTGCGGCTCGACCTTGACCTTCAAGGCGTCGAGGCTCGGGTCGTAGAGAAAGCTCCCCCAGGCCGAGCTGTTGCGGTTGAAGATGATCTCCCACTCGGTCTCTCCCGGGGCCATGAAAAGGGCGTACTCTCCCGCCGCGAGGGGCGCACCCTCGATCTCGACGATGCCGTCTCAGAACTGGTAGATGGCCGATAGCGAGGCTGTGTCCACGAGGTCGGAGAAGTCGACCGAGAGATCGAGCTGGAAGGTCGAGAAGGCGAGACCGAGGCCTGCGGCGAGATGCAACTCGTCGTCGCCCCCGCGAAAGAGCGCTCGCTCGAAAGCGTCACCCCGTCCGGGGTTGGCACGGAACCGGTGGTCGGGATCGATCCACGCTCCGACTCTGAACGCAACAAAAGGCGTCGCCCGCACCAAGACATACTCGGCGCCAGCGTGGAATTCGTCGCCGTCGTCGACAAGCGGCAGGTCGGCGAAGACCTCAGGATCGAGTCCGTCGAGCAGGTCCGAGTACTCGACTCGCACCCAGTCGAGACTGACGGTCATCGTGTCGCCTCTGAGTCGAGCGGCAAGTCCGAGCCCGAAGACGTCGGGAGTCCGCAAGAGCGTCTCGAACCGGAGCTCCGAGCCTGGCGGCACCTGGGGATCGAACCCCGGTCCGGCACGGGCGATCGCATCGGCCTTGAACTGAGGTCCCTGGCGATAGACCCCACCCAGGCTGAGGCTCTCGGACAAGCGCCACAGGAAGCCGGCGAGCACGGTCCAGTCCGCGTCGTCGGTGGCGATCTCGCTCGTACCGATCGAGCGAGCCGGCAGATACGAGTTCGAACCGAAGAAGGCAGCGGGAGTGTCGTCGTCCGGGAGAAACGTCTCGTCGACGATCCGGACACTACTTTCGACTCGGGAGAGCCCCAGGCCGATGCCCAGGTTTTCCGAGAGCCGGTAGGCGGCTGCGAAGCCGTGGCTCGTGAGCTCGAGTCGGGAGGAGCTCCTCGAATCCTCGAACCTGGCGGTGGAGTCGACGCCGAATCCTGCGAACAGCCCATCGGTCAAGAACTTCGACTCGAATCTCGCCAGCTGGTGTCGGTAGACGGCTAGCGACCAACGTCCGCGAGGGTAGACCAGGGAGAGGAACGAAATGCCGCTCGCGTCCTCCGACGAAACGGCACTGCGGAGGCCCGCCGTGGCATCGATGCCGAGGCCGGTGGGTCCGCCGGAAGCCCTGCCGCCGACGGTGAAGGGCGTCTCGTAGCTCCAGGACCTTCCCTCCACCGAGACCTCGGGACTGGTCAACTGAACGAGACCCGAGGGATTGGTGTAGGCCGCGGTGGCGTCATCGGCCAACCCGATAAAGGCGCCTCCGAACCCCATCGAGCGCGCCCCCGGATTGGAGAAGCTGTACTCGAGCCTCGTGGTCCCCTGGGCAGATACCCCACCGGCGACCACCCAAAGGCCGAGGAAAATCGAACCTGAACGCGAGGTCTTCAGCATGCGCCGTCCTCACTGCTCGCATTAGTATCTCCCGGTTCGAGACCCGCTGGGTGCGAGTTGATCAGCGTCCGCGGTGGCTCGCTGCCGCGCTGGTCGGCTGAGGGCGAAGTGCTCCGCGCTGGGTCCTGCTAGACTTCGTGGACCGCTAGAACATGAGGGGTCCGTGTCCTCCGATCTCCCGGTCGCGGGCAGACGCCCCTCGTCATGTCGACAGAATGGGGGTGAGTCATGCGTTGGAGTAGCTTCCGGTACCTGAGTCTTCTGGTCGCAGCAGTCCTGTTACTCGGGGCGGGCCCACCGAGGGGTCTCGACGATCAGGCAAGAGGAGAACTGAGCGACGCGGGGGTGGATAAGTACCTCGGCGAGTTTGCGCCCGCGCTGTCCGAAGAGCTGGACGACGGCTGGGTCAGGCACACCTTCGATCCGGAGGCCGGCGACGGCCCCATCTGCATTGCCGGAACTCCGTTCACTGCCTTCACCAAGCGCCAGAATCCCGCCAAGCTCATGATCTTCCTCCAAGGTGGGGGAGCGTGTTGGCAGGACTTCTACTTCTGCAACATCCTGGCCGATGAGCTTCCGCCGCCGCTGGCCGGGCCGCACTCTGGAATCTGGGTCGATTCGTTCGATACTGGAAGCGAAGAGATCCCCAATCCGGTAGGAGACTGGTCGATCGTATACGTGCCCTACTGCGACGGTTCGGTCTTTACCGGTGACAACGACGTCGTCGACTCGAACTTCCCC
Organism: Thermoanaerobaculia bacterium; assembly: GCA_945787575.1. GTDB lineage: Bacteria > Acidobacteriota > Thermoanaerobaculia > Multivoradales > JAHEKO01 > CALZKB01. The sequence continues at coordinate 28,818 of CALZKB010000006.1, forward strand.
TTCGGTCCCGTTCGCTTCCACCGAGGCCTGCGCAACGTTTCGGCCGCCATGAATCTGGCGAAGACCATGTTCCCGCACCCCAGCCGAATCATGCTCGGCGGATCCAGCGCCGGCGGCGTCGGAGCCGCAGGCTTCGCTCCGTTTCTCGCCCGGTTCCTCTATGGCAACAACACCAAGCTCATGGTGTTCAACGACGCCGGTCCGGTCGCGATCAATCTCGACGAAGTAAGCGCCATCCAGGCGCGCGCGGACGACTGGCAGTTCGGCCAGTTCTTCCCGGCGAGCTGCACCGATTGCAGTGACTTGGGCCAGTCCACCGAGATCATTCACTGGCGCCTCGCCAACGACTCGACGATTCGTGAGTCCTTCTACAGTACCGACGGTGACGAGACGAATCGGTTCTTCCTCAATGTGCCGACTCAGGAGCAGTATCGAGACCTCATCGTGACCCAGCACGGGGCACTCAACGACCTCTACCCGGACCGCTACAAGTCCTTCATCCGAAGCAGCGACGACGAGCACACGGCGCTTCAGAGGCCGACGTTCTACCTGGGGTTCGCGGACGGCGTGCCACTCGACGTCTGGACCGGTGACTTCCTGGTGCCGAGGCCGTTCTGGCAGGACATCGTGGAGGAGTTCGTACCCCTGCCCTAGCTGCCGGGGCCAGGCCTGCTGGATGAGAGTTGGGCGCCGGCCGGTCGCGGCGGGCGCCCGAGGCTCAGTCGAGCTGGGCTTGGTTCGATGATGGCTGGAGTCTGGCCGGAATCGAGGCCGGGGTGTTCCCGGGGGCTCGAAGAGGTGAGTAAAGGGCTATAAGGGTGAGAGAATGCCGCGGATGCTCCCCAAGAACGCCAGTCGCGAAGAGATCTTGAAGATCCTCGAGGACGAGGGGGGTCTGCGGGAGGGGACTTCCGCCGAGGTGCAACGGCAGACCGGGGTGCCGGAGGCGGACGTCTACGGGGTGGGGACCTTCTACCACCTGCTCTCCGACCCCGACGCCGGGGTACGAGTCTGCCAGGGGCTATCGTGCCAGGTGCAGGGGTGCGCCGGGAAGATGGCGGAGCTCGAGGCGGCGGGTACGAAGGCGACCTACACGGCTTGCCTGGGGCGCTGCGACATGGCTCCCGCGCTGTGGGATCCGGATGGCGACCCGGGGACGCCGGAGCCGCACTTCTCGCCCGGCCACCCGGACTTCGTGATCGATCTGATGGGGGCGGACAGGACGACCTACTCCGCCCTCGAGGCGGCGCGGGGCAACGGCGCCGAGTGGGTGCTCTCGGAGCTCGAGGCCTCCGGTCTCACGGGCAGGGGCGGTGCCGGCTTCCCGGCTCACATCAAGTGGCGGGGGGTGCGCGCCCAGCCGGAGACCGAGCGCTACGTGGTGCTCAACGCCGACGAGGGGGAGCCGGGGACGTTCAAGGACCGAGAGGTGATCCTCAAGCGGCCCCATCTGGTGGTCGAAGGGTTGGCGATCGCGGCCCACACGCTGGAGGCGGGGGACATCTATTGCTACGTGCGCGGCGAGTTCGGGCACGTGCGACAGGCGCTGATGATGGCGGTCGCCGAGGCGCGGATCCGGGAGATGATCGATCATTCGGCAAAGTGGCATTTCGTCGACGGTCACGGCGCCTACATCTGCGGCGAGGAGACGGCGCTGCTGGAGGCCCTCGAGGGCAAGCGTGGGATGCCGCGGATGAAGCCGCCGTACCCGGTGGAGAAGGGCTTCCGCAACAAGCCTACGCTGATCCAGAACGTCGAGTCGATCGCCTGCCTGCCGGCAATTCTGAATCGCGGCGGGCAGTGGTTCCAACACGCGGGCCGGACTCAACCGGGCTCCAAGCTCTACTGCCTCTCAGGGCACGTCGCCAAGCCCGGGGTGTACGAGGCGCCGATGGGGATCTCGATGCGCGAGCTGCTGGAGCTGGCGGGCGGGGTGGTCGGCGAGCTCAAGGCGTTCTCGCCAGGCGGCGCGTCGAGCGGCTTCTTGCCAGCGGACGCGATCGACGTGGCGATGGATTTCGAAGCGCTCGCCGAGGCGGGCAGCATGCTGGGCTCGGCGGGGGTGGTCGTGCTCAACACGACGGTCGACATGGTGGACGCCGCGCTCACCCAGGCGGTGTTCTTCGAGGACGAGTCGTGCGGCCAGTGCTCGCCATGTAGGATCGGCACCCAGATCCTGCGTCAGGCGCTCGAGCGTTATCGCGACGAGGGGCGCAACCCGGAGACGCTCTCGTACGTGGCCGACGTTGCCTGGGGGATGAAGGAAGCGTCGATCTGCGGCCTCGGGCAGGCGGCTTCGCTGCCGCTCGAGAGCGCGATGCAGTATTTCCCTGGAGAGTTCGGACTCCCCGTTCCTGAGTAGACTCGAATACCCTCGAAGCACGGACACGCCAGAACTTGCATCTTGCAGGCCTGGCACCCTCGAGGAGGGCCTCCGTTGGGCAAGGTCTACGGTCTGCTGGTTGGCATCAACGACTATCCCGCAAGCGTCGGCTCGCTGGGTGGCTGCGTCAATGACGTCGAGGCGTTCGCGGAGTATCTCGCGCAGGAGTTTGCCGCCGGGGACCTGGCGCTCGAGATGCTCGAGAACCAGGATGCGACGCGCGAGAACGTCATCGGCGGGTTTCGTAGCCATCTGGGCAAAGCGGGGAAGGACGACGTTGCGCTCTTTCTCTACTGCGGGCACGGCGCCCGCTGGGCCTCGGCCAACGAGTTCCACCGGTTCTATCCGGAGAAGATGGACGAGGGGCTGGTCTGCATCGACAGCAGGGCTCCCGGCGGTTTCGACCTCGCCGACAAGGAGATCGCGGTGCTGCTGTCGGAGGTGGCGCACAACGAGCCGCACCTGGCGGTGATCTTCGACTGCTGCCACTCCGGGTCGGGCACCCGCGGGGTGCCGGATGCCCTGGTGCGCCGTGCGCGCCAGACCCACACCCGGCACGACGAGCGGCCGCTCGAGAGCTATCTCGACGGCCACTTCGCGAAGCGCGTCACGGCCGGTGAGGAGCTCTTCCTACCGCCCAGTCGCCACCTGCTGATGGCGGCGTGCGAGCGGTTTCAACAGTCCTACGAGGACTTCGACCTCGACAAGGGGGAGAGCCACGGCATCTTCTCGATGGTGCTGCTCGAGCTGCTTCAAGGGGCGGGCCGCGGACTCAGCTATCAGGAGCTCTTCAACCGTTGCCGGCGGGAAGTCCACGAGCAGGACTCGCGCATGCTGCCGCAGTTCGAGAGCTTCGGGGGCTTCGATTCGACGGTCGGCTTCCTCGGCCTGGAAGCAACAGGGTCGGGGCGGCAGTTTCGCGTCTTTCTCGACGGCGGGAGCTGGAAGCTGGAGGCCGGCTCCCTCGACGGCATGCCGACGGAGCCCGGGCGCCGAGCCGAGCTCACGCTCTATCCGCAGTCCGGCGAGAGAGTGGCGGCCGGTGGGGCCACGACTCGCAGCGTCGGACCCCGGACGAGCTCGCTGGACCTCGACTTCGAGCCCTGGGAGGACGAAACCGCCTTCGTGGGCGAGGTTACTTCACTGCCTTTGCCCGGGCTGCGGGTGCTGGTGACCGGCGAGGCGGCCGGCCTGGCCGCGCTCGACGAGGCGCTCGCCGGCAACCCCCAGGTCGAGCTCACCGAGGATCCGGGCGGAGTGGACTACGAGATCCGCTCCCGCGAGGACCGATTGGAGTTCTGGGACTTGGTGAACGCCCGTCTGGTCCATGGCGTCCGCGGCGCTGACGAGAAAGCGGCCGTACACCTTCTGACCGAGACCGTGGCTCACGTCGCGGCTTGGGAGCGTGCCGTGGCGCTGCAGAATCGCGGCACTCGCATGCCGATGGACGAGGTCGAATTCTGGCTGACGCACGGGGACGACGTGCGCACGCTGGAGAGCTCGGGGCAGAGCGGCCCGTTCGAGCCCGATCGCATCACCATCGACATCCCGGCGCCCGCGGCGAACGGTCAAGCGGCAAACGTCCCCTACAAGCTCTGGGCGCGCAACCGGAGCGCGCAGGAGCTCCACTTCGCGCTCTTCTACTGCTCGCCGGAGTATGGAATCGAGCCGCAGACGAACCGGCCCTTGCCTCCGGGTGAGGAAGCCGTCGAGCTCTGCGAGACTGCGCACGCGATGTACCTGAAGGAAGAGGTCTCGCAGGAGATCCTCACCTTGAAGCTCATTGTCAGCACTGAGAAGTTCGACGAAGGCTCCCTGGAGATCAAGCCGCTCAGGCGCGATAGGGGATCCGTCGTCATGGGTGTGCCCGAGCCAGAGAGAGAGATCTTCACCGAGGAGTGGTTCGCCAAGTCGATCGAGGTCAAGCTGGTGCATGAAGGTACCGTGGCCGACGGGCAGGACGTGAGGCTTGCCGAGGGCGCGGTCATCGTGCGCGCGCACCGCTCGGTGACCGCCAAGGCCTCGTTGACTGCGGCGGCGAGCGGGAGCCGGGCTGCCGGACGAGAGGCGGCTTTCATCGAGCTCCTGACGGGCCTCGGGCCGGAAGCGCGGTCCTTCGAACTCGTCGAGCTGGGCGGCGGGCGCTCGCGTGGGGAGGGCTCCGCCAACGTGCTCGAACTCACTGACATCACCAACGCGGAGGCGCTCCAGGAAGCCCCCCTCGAGATCGTGCTCGACACACCGCTCGAGAACGGCGAGTACGTCCTGCCTCTCGTCTTCGATGGCCGCCACATCCTCCTCGGCGGCGCCCCGAGCGCGCTCGACGACGGCAAGACCCTGGTTCGGGTGGACCACCTGCACGAGATCCCCAGCGACCGCCGCAGTCTGGCCAAGGCGCTCAAGCTCTACTTCGTGAAGACCTTCCTCGGGCGTGGCGGCGTCAACAAGCTGAGCTGGGTCGAGTACGCGGCGGACGGTTCCGCCACTCGCCATGAGGAGGGCGTCCGGGAGCGCGTCGAGGCCGCTGACCGAGTGCTCGTTGTCGTGCACGGGATCATCGGCGACACTCAGCGCGCCGCCGAGGGAGTGCGCCGGGCGGGGGTCGACGCCAACTTCGACGTCGTTCTCACCTACGACTACGAGAACCTCTCGACTCCGATCGAAGAGACCGCCGCCGACTTCGCGGCCCAGCTCGCCGCGGTCGGGCTCACACACGGCGACGGCAAGCAGCTCACCATCCTCGCCCACTCGATGGGCGGCCTGGTGTCGCGGGTCTTTATCGAGAAAGCCGGCGGCGAAGCGGTAGTCGACCACCTGGTGATGTGCGGCACCCCCAACGGCGGATCGCCGTTCGGCAAACTGGACTCCGCCCGCCGGCTGGCGACGACGCTCACCACCCTGCTCCTCAACTACGTTCCGAGCTCAGCGCCATTGTCCGTACCGCTGCTCTTCCTGCTCAACCGCAGCGAGAAGATCACCCCGACCCTCGAACAGATGAACCCCGGCTCCGCCTTTCTGGCCGAGCTCAACCAAGGCCGACCGGAGACCGAGACACGCTACACGGTGCTGGCCGGCAACGTCGGTGACTACGAGGCCGAGTCCGACCAGTGGCTCTCTGCGCTTCTGACCAAGGCGGCCCAGGGGAGCGCCCTGGAATCCCTCTTCGGGACCGCGGAGCACGACATCGCGACCAGCGTGAAGAGCATGCGGACGGTTGAAGGGGTCGATGAGGAAGAAGGCCAAGTGGTGCCTTGCCTGCACACGAACTACTTCAGCGCGCCGGGTGGGTTGGCGGCACTGGCCAAGGTGGGCTGGTAGTCGAGAAGACCCTCAGTCTCCGCGCGAGGTTCCCGCGCGGCCGTGTGCCCTTCGAGTGTTGCCAGGGTTCGACGCGGAGAGCCTCTCCCGCTTGCTCCGTTTCCGCACAAGCGTTAGCCTGGACGCGTAACGAGTTCCAGTCCGGCTGGAGAAGGTCATGAAGCGCGGAGTGGGTAGCGCCGAGGGCGGTCCTGGCGGGCGAGAAGTGGCTGATCGCAAGGCGCCACTGGACGACGCCGGCTTCCGCACCGACGCGCATGCGGTGGTCATCGGGATCAACGTTTACGAGGACGGCGCGATCCCCGATCTGAGGTACGCGTGCGCGGACGCCGAGGCCGTCTGCTCGGTGCTGACCGATCCGGAGCTCGGCCGTTTCCAGGAGGGCAACGTCAAGGTGCTTCTGGACCAAAGAGCCACCCGCAAACGCATTGTCTCCGCCATTGCCAACGACCTTCCGAAGCGAGCCGGCGACGGCGACACCGTGGTGGTCTACTTCGCGGGTCACGGTGCTCCAGTCCAGGAACAGGGCGAGCCCGCCGGCGACGGTTTCGAGAAGTACCTGGTGCCACACGACGGTGAGTTCGACAACCTCTGCGCCACCGGCGTGGACATGGCGGACATCCGGAAGTACTTCGGCTATCTCGACGCTCGCAAGGTAATCTTCTTCGTCGACTCCTGCTACAGCGGGGTCTCCGGTGGGCGTACCTTCGAGCGACAGTCGCTCCGGACCGCAGGGGGACTGAGCGACCAATTTCTCGAGTCTCTGGCCTCCGAAGGCCGCCTCGTCATCACCGCCTGTGGGCCGAACGAAGTCTCTATGGAAAGCGACGATCATGGCCGGGGCCTCTTCTCCTACTACCTCACCGAGGGACTGAAGGGCGCTGCCGACTCCAACGAGGACGGCATCGTCTCGATCGACGAGCTCTACACCTACGTCTACGAGAACGTGAAACGCGAGGCGCGGAAGCGGGCGGGTCGCATGCATCCCGTGCGTAAGGGCGAGATCAGCGGACAACTCCTGCTGACCCAATACGAGACGGAAAGTCAGAAGACCGCCCGCAAACTCAGTGAACAAGCGGCCAATGCCTTCGCCAGGCGCGAGTTCAGTGCAGCCGAGAGGCTGTGGACCGGCGCTCTGCGAGCGGACCGTGGGTGCAGCGAGGCGCGCGCCGGTATCGCCAGCCTCCTCCACACGCGTCGTCAGAGAAAACTGTTGAGCTACTTTGACAAAGAGGAGTTGAAGGCGGCGGAGTTCGGCGAAGCGATGGAGCTGCTCAAGAAGGAGCCCGACACCCTGACCGGCGCCGAGCGTACGAAGCGGCGCCTGCTGTTGGCTCTGATCGACGGCGACTTCGGTGTCGACACCTACAGGGACTCGCTCGAGCTGCTCGTGGTGACTCCGCAGGGAGACCGCGGACCTGCCGACGGCGAGCGCGAGTTCGTCGGCAGGGTGTGGATCCGAGGCCAGCGCGCTAGACTCCGCACTGCCGACGGAGAATCGCTCCTACTCGTTCCCTTCCCCAGCGGCGCTCCCGTCGACGAAGCCAGACAGCTCCGCAAGGGCGCCGCGCTCTTCGAGCACTTGCGGAATCGCGAAGTGAGAATCACCGGCGTTCGAGAGGGGGACCGGATCTTCAGCGCCACCCCCTCGCCGCAGCCCCTACCGGAGGAGCGGGCCGACCCATCGGAGAGCGAGCTCGAGGAGAGCCTGGAATCCGTCTTCAAGAGCGACAGTCTCAAGGTCGCTCGCAAGCTCAACGCACTCGGAATCCACACCATCTCCGCCTTCTATCATCGGGTGAAGAACCTCGCTTCCGAGGCCGAGACCTTCTCCATCTACCTGGGCGTGTCGGTCGGCTCGATCCACCGGTTCGTCGACTCGATGGAGGCGGGGGAGGCGGAGCTGATCGCCGCACCGCCGAAGAGACCGTTGACCCGCAACGTAGGGAAGCCGGGGAAGAAGAGGGCCCGCGCCACGGTCGCGAAGCTGCCCGAAGACGCCCGAACGACGGCGCTCCCGGCACAGGTGGACCTCACCCGCTACGTCACGAGCGTACGCAATCAGGGTCAGATGCGGGCAACGTCTGTTGCCTTCGCGGCCATCGCCGCGTTCGAGCACGAGCTCATTCGCAAGGCTCAAACCGCCGGCGACGACTACGAGGGGACGAGGTACAACACCACGCTCGACCTCTCGGAGCAGTATCTCTACTGGGCCTGCAAAGAGCTCGACAAGGCCTCGAACGAAGATGGGACGTCGGTTCGCTACGCCGCGATGGTGCTGAGCGATGGGATCAGCTCGAGTCGACTGGCCCCCGGGGTCGTGCGCGAGCCCGTTTGGCGATACAACCCCGATCCGATCGAGGGCAACCCGGGGCAGGGGCCGCCGCCGGACGAGGCTCTGAAAGCACCCAAGCTGGCCGTCGAGAGGGCGCGGCAGCTCGACGCGACGTCGATTCGAGAGCTCAAGGAGACCCTCCACCGCGGTCACTGTGTCGTGCTGTCGGTCTACACCTACCACTTCTGGGTCGACGGATACGCCTGGCGCGAAGGCGTGATCTCGCTGCCGTCACGAACCCCGATCGACGGAGCGGACGCCGTCTGCTTGGTAGGCTACGAGGACGAAGACGACGCCCACGGCGACGGCCAGTTCCGGTTCAAGAACAGCTGGGGCACGAAGTGGGGGGTCGCCAGGCCGGATCCGGGTTTCGGTGATCTTCCGTACCGCTATGTTCTGACGGAGGGGATCGAGGCCTGGGCTTTCGAGGTCTGAAGGAGAATCAGAGGCCGAGCTCCTCCCGCGAGGCTCAGAAAGGTCTTCGCTTGCCGCGCAAGGGTGCTGGCGTTCTCGTTCGAGACAGGAGTTGTAGTCGTCCCAGGCAGACATCGACCGTTGGCGGTCGCGTGTTTGTCGCTGCCCCGATTGTCGAAGAACCTCTCCGTGCATGCCTTGCACGTGGCCTCGTTGCGGCATGCCTCGTCCACGGTCTCGAGGAGCCGGCGCAAGCCCAAGATGCGGTAGTCGATCTGATGGAAGAGATCGGTTACGAGACGCTGCATCGTTCGACCGGCTGATGGAACCTTCGGCAGGGTCGATTTCGTCTACGTCCGCGGCCAGACCCAGGAGAGAATCTTCGCCAGCGCTCGAGAAGTGGAAGGTCCGGATGGAACCTCGGTCCTCGTGCCAAAGCCTGAACACCTGGCCGCAATGAAGGTACTGGCGATGAAGAACGATCCAAGGAGGCGGCTGCAGGAGCTCGCGGACATCGCCAGGTTGCTGGAGCTCGATGGTGTCGATGCCCAAGAGATCCGTGGCGCGTTCGAGCGGTATGGGATGCTAGGCTCCTGGGATGAGCTCGAGCGAGAGCACAGCTCTGACTGATCTGGAGAAAGACCTGCCGACAGACCGGGCGGATGTGAAGATGCTTCAGCATCTCCGCTCGGCTGGAGGCTCGGATCCGTTCGTGGCACTGCAAGCTCTCCTGGACGCACTCCCGGCTGGTGCTCGTCGTCCGAGGCGAACGACAGCGGCCGGGAGACCTGAGTTCAGACTCTAGAGTCTCTCTCGGTTCTGACCTCAAATGAGGTGTCTCAAATGAGATGCTCTCCTGGCCGGCTAGTCGCTCAGCAGGATCCGGCCCGCCCTCGAGCCTGAGAGTCCCGTGAGGCACGAGGGCTCCTCGTGGGCGGCGATCGCCGCCTCGTGCCGGTCGAGCGCGGCCGCGAAGTTCTCCAACTCGAGACCCGTGGCAAAGCGGTGAGCACGGTCGTTCAGGACATCCTGGTAGGAGATTCACTAGTACCCGAAAGTACACTCGGTCGCGAGGTGCGGCCCTTCTCTCGCTCTCAAGAGGCGCTGCATCGGGCACCCCTTTCGACGAAGCTCGAATCGACTCCCCGGCTACCAGACGTAGTCGAGGTCATCGCCGTCGAAACGCCAGCTGTCGCGGTCGAAGACCATCTTCACCAAGCCTTCCACCTTGTCGCCCGACCAGTCCGATCCTTGCACCTCCAGGATCGCCCAACCGTCGAACAGTTCGCCGCCGGTGACCTTCATCTCTCGAGGCGCCATCTCCTGGAGTGAAGAGATCTCGTCCTCGAGCCACTCCTCTTCGGTCTCCCGTAGGCGCTGCGCCGTGTAGGCCTCGGCGTGGGCGACGATCGTCTCGACATCGCCGTCGTGGATGCCGGCCAGGAAGGCGGTGTAGGCCGCGCCGGGCGCTCCGCCTTCGGTCCCGAGATCCTCGCCCGGAGGCCTCTCCGGCAGGATCTCGGCCGTGAAGCTCAGGTCGTAGGAGATCGTCGTGTCGCCGAGCGACTCTTCGCCCTCCGTGAAGGCTCGGCCGACAACCTGGCTTTCACCGATCGACTCGGTTTCGGCAACACCGCTCGGGAGGCCGTAGTTTTGAGCCCCTTCGTCGATGTAGAGGTAGAAGTTGCTCAAACTGCCGTCGGTGTTCAGGGTGACGATCGCGAAATCGCCATCGATCGAGCTCCGCAAGGCTCCCTCGCGGTCGAGTGCCTCGTCGATACCATTGGAGTAGATCGGAGCCATCGCCAGAAGGACACGCAGCACTCTTTCGCCCTGCTCCCCAAAAGCGGTGCTCTTCGACCAGATCGCCACCGCGTGAGAAGGGGTGACCTCGGTGCCGTCGACCTTGGCGTAGCCCGAAACCGAGGCGAAAGCCGGAACGGCCGCAACGACGAGAAGCGATACGACGACAACAGCGAGCTGTCGGGTGACTGCCATCTCAGGGTCCTCCGTCGACGTTCTTCGAGACGATACCAAAGCGGACCATCAACCGATGCTCTGCAAGAGCCTCACTCCCATCCCGAGCTGGCGATGAGGGACCTCGCTCCGCCGAGACACCGGTGCTCGAAGCGCTACTGACGAGCGTCGTGGCCGGGGAAGTCGTCGCGCCAGGCGCTCGTGGCAAGCCCTTGGTAGAGTTTCGGCCTCAGCCAAGGAGAAGAGCGATGTTAGGACGAACCCTTACTGCCCAGCTGGCGGTGTTGTCGCTGGCGCTGCTGGTGTGGGTGCCTGCCGCCGCTTCCGCGTCGGACCTGATTCTGATTCTCGATGCCTCGGGCTCGATGTGGGGGCAGATCGACGGCGAGAACAAGATCGTCATCGCCCGCAGCGTCCTGGGTCCGTTGATCGAAGGCCTGCCCGAGGATCAACGGGTGGGGCTCATCGCGTACGGGCATCGCCGGGAAGGCGACTGCTCGGACATCGAGCTCGTCGCCCCGCTGGGGCCGCTCGACAAGGTGAGTCTGAAAGCGACGCTCAACGCCATCCAGCCAAAGGGGAAGACGCCACTCACTCGTTCGGTGCAGGAGGCCTTCGCGGTGATCGAGAGGGGTGACGGCGCGACCGTCATCCTCGTCTCCGACGGTCTCGAGACCTGCGACGCCGATCCATGCGCCGCCGTCGCGGCCGCCAAGGAGCGAGGCATCGATTTCGTCCTCCACGTCGTCGGCTTCGACGTCGTCGGCGAGGACGTCTCGTCGCTCGAGTGCGCCGCGCAGGCGGGCAACGGCCTGTTCTTCTCGGCCGAGAATGCCGACCAGCTGGCCGCAGCGCTCGAGACCGCGGTCGCCTTGCCAAACGAGATTCCGGCCGGCGGGCTCGCCGTCAAAGTGGTGAAGGACGGAGCGCTGCACGACGCCTCGATCCGCGTCACCGCCCGCAACAGCGGCGAGGAGATCAACGTCTCACGCACCTACTACCGGCCGGAAACCAACCCCCGGCGCTTGCCGCTGCCGGCCGGCGACTACGCCGTGCGGGTCCGCGCACTGGGCATCCGGGGAGCAATTGATCGTACCTTCGAGATCACCCTGGCGGAAGGCGAGATCGCCGAGCGCGAGTTCGACTTCACCTCCGGCACACTGTCGGTCGGCGCGCGGCGCAACGGCGAGCTCAGCGACGCAACGGTCAAGATTTTCCTCGCCGGTACCCGCGAGGAGGTGGCGACCGGTCGCACCTACACCAGCGCCAGTCACAATCCCCATGGCTTCGAGCTGACGCCGGGTACCTACGACGTGATGGCGCAGTCGGTGGAGATGGACGGTGTCGTGCGGCTGCGCTCCGATGGAGAGGAAGTCAGGCCGACCGAGGCTGTCGAGGTCGCGCTCGACTTTGCCAGTGGCACGCTGACGGTCGGCGCGACCCGCGACGGGGAGCTGCTCGACGCCAGCGTCAACGTGATCGATGTCAAGGAAGGGCGGTCGGTAGCCTCGGGCCGCATCTACGGTGGGCCGAACGGCAAACTGAAGGAGTTCATTCTGGCCCCAGGCAGCTATCGGCTCGACGTTCGCGCCCGCGACCAGGCGCGCGAGCAGGTCGAAGTGGTGATCGAGGCGGGCGGGGCGGTCGAGAAGCGGGTGGAGCTTCCAGCACCGCTTTGACGAGCGGTTCGGCCCTCAGGGTCGCCGAGCGTTGGGTTGGGGCGGACGGGGAGACCGGCAGCTCTCAGCCGGCCTCGAGCAGCGGGTCGCGAATCGCCAGGCCGGGAACGGTGCAGAAGTTGGCATCGTGCGTCCAGATCTCGGATGCCCCGTTGTCGAACGCGGTCAAGGCTATCTGCAGGTCGAAGACTCGGACGCCGCGAACGTCCCGGTCGGTGGCGACCTGAAGCAGCCGGGCGCCGAATCGTGGCCCGGGGCGCCAGAGACGGGCTCCTCCTTCCGCCGCCAGAGTCTCGATGAACTCCTGGGCTTCCGCCGGCGTGGAGGGGCGCCCGGAGGCGGCGGGGTGGGTGACGACACTCCAGAACTCGGCGAGAGCGGGGGCGGCGATCCCCCAGCTCTGTCCACTCGATGCGAGTCGCTCGATCGCCGCACGTGCCGACGTGTGCTCGGGAACGGCTGTCCGGTGGGCGTAGATCAGGAGATTCGTATCGACGGCGATCACGAATTGGCTCGCAGCCACTCATGCATGGCGGCTCGATCGGCGACGTCCAGGCTGGGCGGCAGGCCGCCGTCGACGGTCACGATTCGAATCGGTCGCACCGGACGCGGTCGGTCCGGCTCGCCGCTCTCGAGCTCTCGTCGGAGCCCGCGAGTGACGAGGCTTCGCAGGCTCGTTCTTTCTTCGGCGGCCTTCTTCTTGGCTGCGACCAGCAGTTCTTCCGGAAGGTCGATCGTCGTCTTCATGAAGCCCATATTACCGTAATAATGGGAATACGGGTCTCGGTCGGAAGAAGCCGGAAGAAGCGACTGGGGCTGCGAGCGTTGCTTCGGGGCGGAGGAAGCGAACGTGATCGCGGGAAGACACGGGGTCGGGAGCAGAGGTTCCCCCCGGGTGTATGCTCGCGATTCGGCCTCGCGCAGGCTGGTGCGGGGCTCGACGGAAGGAGTCGCCATGTCACGAGTTGATCGCCGCGTCGACCCCCGAGTGTGCTTCCTCGCCCTGATTCTGGCCCTCGGGTACGCGGGGGCGGACGGACGTTCCACCGCTCGAATGGCGCGCCGGGCCGGTCGCGACGTTCCTCTTCGACGCCGAAGAGGACGAGGCTTGCCGGCAGAGGAGCTACCGACTCGCCGAGACGCCGCCGCGCCCACTCGCTGCCGATGAGCTCGCCGTCGACGTCCTCATGGCGTGCGAAGCCTACGCCGACTCGGAGTATGCCGAGTCCTATGTGATGAGGTCGACACCTCACGGTTGGGTGTTGGCCGGAGTGGGGTGGTAGGGCCCTCGGGCGACCCGCCCCGGGGAGCAGGTCCCCCAAGGTGGTAGGGCGTGGCGGTCCACCCTCCGGGGTGGCAACTTCCCGTGCCACGGGCGTTACGATCGTGCGCACTAGTGACCAGCGATAGCCAGCGACGGTTGAGGCTCGAAGTGCAAGGCGCGGTGCAGGGCGTCGGCTTTCGGCCGTTTGTCTATCGGCTGGCCGGCGAGCTCGGTCTTGCCGGCTGGGTGCTCAACGACAGCCGCGGAGTGGTCATCGAAGCCGAGGCGTCGCCGCAGACGCTGGCCGCGTTCCGTTCGCGTCTAGCCGGGGAGCTGCCGCCGCTGGCCGCGGTGGAGAAGCTCGACAGCCGGTGGCTCGAGCCGGAGGGCGCCGCCGGCTTCGCGATCCGACACAGCGAGGACGACGGCGCCAAGAGCGCCGTGATGCTTCCGGAGGTCGCCACCTGCGCCGACTGCCTGGCGGAAGTTCTCGATAACGAGAACCGCCGCCACGGCTACCCGTTTACCAATTGCACCAACTGCGGGCCACGCTTCAGCCTCATCGAGGCCCTGCCGTACGACCGGCCCAACACCACGATGCGCCGCTTCGAGATGTGCCCCGCCTGCGAGCGTGAGTACAGCGCACCGGCCGACCGCCGCTTCCATGCTCAGCCCAACGCCTGCCACGAATGCGGGCCGCGGCTGGCTTTGCGAACGCCGTCCGGAAAGACCGTCGCCGAGGATGCGAAGGCGTTGAACGATGCGGTGCGGGCGCTGCGGCGGGGCTCGATCGTCGCGGTCAAGGGGATCGGCGGCTTCCACCTGATGGTCGATGCGCGCAGCTCGGCGGCGGTGGCCCGGCTGCGCGAGCGCAAGGGACGCTACGACAAGCCTCTGGCGCTGATGGTCGCCGACCTCGATCAAGCGAGGCGCTGCTGCCGGATCGACGCTACCGCCGAGAGGCTGCTGAGCTCGCCACAGGCGCCGATCCTCTTGATGCCGCGCCGGGCGAAAAGCGAGATCGCCGACGAGGTGGCGCCGGGTAACCCTCGACTCGGTCTCCTGCTGCCCTACACGCCGCTGCATCACCTGCTGCTGGGCGAGGCGGGCATCCCCCTGGTCGCCACCAGCGGGAATCTGAGCGATGAGCCGATCTGCACCCGCAACGACGAAGCGGCCGCTCGCCTGGGTGGCATTGCGGACCTCTTCCTCGTCCACGACCGTCCGATCGCTCGCCACGTAGACGACAGCGTGCTGACCTTTGTCGACGGTGGAGCGCAGCCCATTCGGCGGGCCCGCGGCTTTGCGCCGCTGCCCGTGATGCTGCGCGCGCCGGTCGCGCCGGTGCTCGCGGTCGGCGCCCATCAGAAGAACGTCGTCGCCTTGGCGGTGGCCGAGCGGGTCTTCTTGAGTCAGCACATCGGCGACATGGAGACGCCGCAGGCGATGACCGCCTTCGAGCGGGTAATCGAGGATTTCCTGATGCTGTACGAAGCGGCGCCGGAGCAGATCGCCCACGATCTCCACCCCGACTACCTGACGACCCGGTGGGCCATGGACGCGAGTTCGGGCGGCGTGCCGGGAAGCTCCGTTGCTGCGAGGGAGGCTCTCGCCGGCGCCGAGCTGGTGGCGGTGCAGCACCATCACGCCCATCTCGCTTCCTGTCTGGCCGAGCACCACACCGAGGGTCGCGCGCTGGGCGTGATCTGGGACGGCACCGGCTACGGCACCGACGAGACGATCTGGGGTGGTGAGTTCCTGCTCGGCGACGCCTCCGGTTACGAGCGGGTGGCCGCGTTGCGGCCGTTTGTGCTGCCCGGCGGCGCGGCGGCGGTGCGCGAGCCGCGGCGAGTGGGGCTGGCGCTGCTGTGGAGCCTGCTGGGCGAGTCGGCCTGGCGAGACGAGGCGCTGCCGACGATTGCCGCCTTCGAGGAGCGCGAGCGCCAGATTCTGGATCGGATGCTCTCCTCGGGGCTACACTCGCCGGTGACGACCAGCGCTGGCCGGCTCTTCGACGGCGTGGCCTCGCTCATCGGTTTGCGCCAGGAGGTTTCGTTCGAAGGTCAAGCGGCGATGGAGCTCGAGTTTGCGGCACGAGACGAAGCGGGTATCGCCTATCCGGTGAAGGTCGCCGCCCGTCCGCGGCCGGCGGCCGGCGCGGACGCCCCCCGCTTCGAGCTCGATTGGCGACCCCTGGTGAGCGCCGTGCTACACGACCTGCGAGCCGGCGTCGACCAGGGCACGATCGCCGGCCGGTTTCATGCCGGGCTGGCCGAAGCGATCTGCGCGCTGGCCGGTCACGTCGGCGAAGGTCGCGTCGCGCTCTCCGGTGGCTGCTTCCAGAACCGCTTGCTCACCGAGGAGTGCAGCCGCCGCCTGCGCGAAGCAGGCTTCGAAGTACTCGTTCACCGCCAGGTACCCCCCAACGACGGCGGCATCTGTCTGGGACAAGTGGCGGTCGCCGCCGCCATGGCAGACGGTGCCGAGCCAACCTAAGGAGGTCCCCATGTGTCTCGGAGTTCCAGGTCAGATTCTCGAAATCGAGCACGACGCTCTTGGAATGTCGATGGGGCGAGTCAGCTTCGCCGGGATCACCAAGCAAGTTTGTCTCGCCTACACCCCGGAAGCCGAGGTCGGCGACTATGTGGTCGTCCACGTCGGGTTCGCGATCAGCCGAATCGACGAGGACGAGGCGCACAAGGTCTTCGACTATCTCGAGGAGATGGGCGAGCTGGCCGAGCTCGATATTCCGCAACCGAGCGAAGAACCGGCGGCATCATGAAGTACGTCGACGAGTATCGCGACGGAGAGCAAGCTCAGCAGTTCGTCGCCGCGATCGGCGAAGTGGTGACTCGCCCGTGGAGCCTGATGGAGATCTGTGGCGGCCAGACCCACACCTTCATGAAGTCGGGCGTCGACCGACTGCTTCCCGACTCCGTCGGGCTGGTGCATGGACCCGGCTGCCCGGTCTGCGTGACTCCCATCGAGCTGATCGACCGTGCCCAGGCGATCGCGCGCCGGCCGGAAGTGATCATGACCTCGTTCGGCGACATGCTGCGGGTGCCCGGCTCGACGACCGATCTGCTCAACGTCAAGGCCGAGGGGGGCGACGTGCGGATGGTGTACTCGCCGCTCGACGCGGTCAGGTTCGCCGAGCAGAACCGCGGCCGGGAGGTGGTCTTTTTCGCCGTCGGCTTCGAGACGACGGCGCCGGCCAACGCCATGGCCGTCTGGCAGGCGAGTCAGAAGGGGCTCGAGAACTTCTCGATCCTCTGCTCCCACGTGCTGGTGCCGCCGGCGATGGAGGCGCTTCTGGGAGCGTCCGACAATCTCGTACAGGGGTTTCTCGCCGCCGGACACGTCTGCGCCGTAATGGGTTACTGGGAGTACGAACCGATCGCGGAGCGCTACCGGATCCCGATCGTCGTCACCGGTTTCGAGCCCCTCGACCTGCTACAGGGCACCTACATGACCCTGAAGATGCTCGAAGAAGAGCGCTGGGGAGTCGAGAACCAGTACACCCGCTCGGTGACTCGAGAGGGCAACCGCCCGGCGCAAGAGGTGCTGGCGCGGGTCTTCGAGACCTGCGATCGCAAGTGGCGCGGCATCGGGGAGATCCCGGCAAGCGGTTACCGGCTGAGGTCCGAATTCGAGAGCTTCGACGCCGAGATGAAGTTCGATGTCGGGGAGATCGAAGCCCAGGAGTCTCCGGACTGCATCGCGGGCGAGATCTTGCGCGGGTTGAAGAAGCCGCACCAGTGCTCGGCCTTCGGCGAGCGCTGCACTCCCGAGCATCCGTTGGGGGCGCCGATGGTCTCGGCTGAAGGCGCGTGCGCCGCCTATTTCCTCTACGGCAACCGAGAGCAGGCGAGTTGAAGGACCCGAGCGACGAATCGAAGGGGCCGATCGACTTTGCGCTCTCCTGTCCACTGCCGATCTCGGACTATCCGACGGTGCAGCTCGCTCACGGCGGCGGCGGCAAGCTGTCGCAACTGCTGATCGAGAAGCTCTTCGTCGGCGCCTTCGGCAATGCGGCGCTCGAACAGCTTCACGACGGCGCTGTGCTGAACGTCGGAAGCTCCCGCCTCGCCTTTTCCACCGACTCGTTCGTCGTCCATCCGCGATTCTTCCCAGGCGGCGACATCGGTTCGCTGGCGGTCCACGGCACGGTCAACGACATCGCCATGTGCGGTGCGCGCCCGGTGGCCCTGTCGGCCGGCTTCATCCTCGAAGAGGGGCTGTCGATGGAGGAGCTGTGGCGCATCACCACCTCGATGAAGGAAGCCGCCGAAGAGGCCGGCGTCGAGGTCGTGACCGGCGACACCAAGGTCGTCGATCGCGGCAAGGGCGACGGCGTCTACATCAACACCACGGGCCTCGGCCTCATCGCCGACGGGGTGGAGATCTCGCCCCGCCGGGCGCGCCCCGGCGACCGCGTGCTGGTGAGCGGACAGCTGGCGGTGCACGGCATCGCCGTGATGTCGGTGCGCGAGGGGCTCGAGTTCGAAACCGTGCTCGAGACCGATTCGGCCAACCTCTATCCGCTGGTCGCGCGGGTGCTGGAGCGTGGCGGCTCGCGAGTGCACGTCCTGCGCGATCCCACTCGCGGTGGGGTCGCCAGCGCGCTCAACGAGATCGCCACCCAAGCGGGCGTCGGCATGCAGCTCGAGGAGAACAGCCTGCCGCTGCGAGAGGACGTCCGCGGCGCCTGCGAGATCCTCGGATTCGATCCTCTCTACGTCGCCAACGAAGGCAAGTGCCTGGCGATCGTCGCGCCCGAGGCCGCCGATTCGGTGCTCGCGGCGATGCGCGAGCATCCTCTCGGCCGCGAGGCGGCAGTGATCGGTGCGGTCGTCGACGAGCACCCGGGGAAGGTCTACCTGCGAAGCCGCGTCGGCGGCATGCGGGTCGTCGACATGCTCTCCGGAGAGCAGTTGCCGCGGATCTGTTGAGGCCGCGGCCTCGACCTCTTAGAGGCCGAACTGAATCGCCACTCCGCAGGCGACGACGACGAGACCGGCAGCCGCATGCGCCCAGCGTTCGGCGCCAACCCAGGAGAACCGCGTCAACCCGCGGCGGCCGGCGAGGACCAGTGCCATCATCGTCGCCAGGGTGGCCGCGGCGAACACCAGCGCGACGAACACCGCGCCGAGGAGGCTGCCGGTCGCGGCCGGGACCATGAGCATCGGTACCAACGGCTCGCACGGCCCCAAGACGAAGACGACGAAGAGGCTCCAGGCCGAAGCGCCGGCGAGAAGCGAGCGCCCACCGGCACCGGCAGGCGCCTCATGGAGATGGGCGTGGTCATCGGCGTGCGCGTGCCCGTGACAGTGAAAGGTGCCGTCGACATGCTCGTGCCAGTGGCTGTGCGGGCGGCCACGCAAGGCGCGGCGCAGGCCCCAGGCAGAGTAAGCGAGGCCGAAACCGAGCAACAGCCAGCCAGCCAGTTGCCCGCGCATGGTCTCCCACCAGATCGCTTCTTGGAGTCGCCAGCCGAGCGCCAGAGCGAGGCCGCCGAGCACGACCGACCCGGCAATATGCCCAGCGCCGCAAGCGAGGGTCACGGCGCTGGTGCGCCGGGTGTTCCAGCGACGGCTCTTGGAGAGGACGATCAGGGGGAGATAGTGGTCGGGGCCGAGTAGTGCGTGCACGATACCGACCGCCGCGGCCGTCGTCGCCAATGCGATCAGCTCGCCCGTCATGGCTCGGCTTCCGGACTAGGCCTCGGCCGCGGCGAGATCAGAGTGGTCGGTTTGGGCGGCCGCCCGCGCCTCGAGCCACGCCACCCACCGTTCGACACCTTCACCGCTCACCGCCGACAGCGGGATGATCTCGGGCTCCGGCATGGTCTGCGCCAGCGCCTCCTCGATCGCCTCGATCCGCACCTGCGGCAGGTGAGGCAGGAGGTCGACCTTGGTCAGCAGCACCAGATCGGCCTTGCGGAACATCACCGGGTACTTGAGCGGCTTGTCCTCGCCCTCGGTGACCGACAGCGCCACCACCGGTGCACCAGCGCCGCGTCCAGATGGCAGGCCGAGCCGGTGGTGATCGAAAGCGAAGGAATGCCGGCCGCTTCGAGCCGCTGACCGTCGCGGTCGGTCGCTAGATCACCGGACAGAGCGGCGAGGCGCTTCTCGCACGCGAAGTGGCCGGCAGTAGTCTCGAGCAGGGCGGTCTTGCCCGAACCGGGCGAGCCCATCAGGTTGATCGCCACGACCCCGCGCTCGGCGAAGTGCTCACGATTGTGCTTGGCGGTGAGGTCGTTGGCCGACAGCAGGCTCTCCTGGACCTTCACCGGGACCAGCTCGGGATCGCCGCAGCCGCAGGTCTCACACATCAGGCCACCTCCATTTCGATACGGTCGAGACCGATCTCGTCACCGGCGACCAGGGTCGCCGGCCGGTCGCAATCGGAACAGCGCAGGAAGGCGCCATTCGCGATCCGCCGCTGGCAGCGCGGGCACTCCCAGCGGGCCGCGACCGGCGTCACTTCGAGGTCGGCGGCGCGGCAGACGGTGCGCTCGCGGAACAGCTCGTAGGCGGAACGAAAGAGATCGACCTCGACGCCGGAGAGATCGCCGATCGTCAGCCGGATCTTCCGTACGCTCGAGGCGCCGTGGCTGCGCGCCTCCGCTTCGACGCGGTCGAGAAGGGACTGGACGAGGGAGTACTCGTGCATGCTCACGGTCCCTCGAAGGCGACCCGCAACAGGTACGCCGTCAGATCCCAAGTCTGTTCTTCGCTCAGCGCCTTCCAGGCGGCCATCGGCGTTCCTCGACGACCTTCGCGAATCACCTCGTACACGTCACGGGGGGTCGTGCCCTCGCGCCAGAAAGGGTTGGTGAAGTCGACCGCCGCGGTCGACAGCAGGCGCCTCCGACCGCGGCCGTCCGCGCGCTCGCCGTGGCACAGAGCGCAGTGGTTCAGAAAGAGCTCGCGTCCTCGGATGCGGGCCTCGTCGGACGCGAGCCGCTCTCGCGGCACGACGAGGCGCGCGTAGTCGGTCGTCGGGCCGCGCTCGCTACAGGCCGGCAATGTGAGTAAGACGGCCGCGACGATCGGACAGGTGAGAAGGAGGGTCCAGTCGGGGCGAGACGGCATAGCCCATTCTCCGCGCCTCATCGGCGATTCGTTGAACCAGCAGCGGCAGATTCCGGTCGACGGCGGGCGAGCGAGCGAGGCCCAGCTCGAGGGTCGCCGGCACCAGACCCAGCAGATGGAGGCGAAGCGGATAGGCGTCCAGCAGGCGCAGACCGTCGAGCAGGTCCGCGACCCCGATCTGGTGGACGGATAGACGGGTCCGCACCGCCGGCGCGACGTCGTCGCCTTCGAGATGGACGAAACTGCCGGCCGGCTGGTCGGCCCGGATCGCATCCACGATGATGACGTCGTCGCCGCCTTCGAAGAGCGACAACAGAGCGAGTCCCAGAGTGCCGCCGTCGAGAGCCCGCGCTTGCAGCGGCAGCACGTAGCGCCGCGAGAACTTCTCGATGGCGGCCACTCCGAGGCCGTCGTCTCCGCACAGGACGTTTCCGAGACCGAGGATCAGAAGCCGGTCGCCCAGATCAGCCTCCCCTCTCGGTGTGCCGGTCGACGAACCGGTAGCCGGAGAAGATCAGGTCCTCTCGGGGCACGTACTTGAAGCCGGAGAAGATCGACTCGATCGTGGCGTTGGCCTCGATCGTCGACATGAGAACCGCGCTGTAGACGTGGTGGGCGGCAAAGCCCAGCAACAACCACATGATGACGTGATGGATCCAACGAGCCGACTGGAGACCGCCGAAGATAGGAATCAGGAACGAGAAGAACCGCAGCGGCGAATCGACGTGGGCGCTCGCCGAGTACATGGCGAGGCCCGTACAGATCGTGCCCAGGTACAAGAGGAACACAAAGCAATAGGTGAGTCCGGCGAGAGGATTATGACCGACGAAGCCCGGCGGCTTTCGCAAGAGGAAGCTGTAGAACTTGAAGGTCGGCAGCAGCCCCTTGCGCCGGACCCGCCGCGCCGGGATGAACTTGTCCCAAGCCGAATACTTGTTGCCGACGAACATCCAGGTGATGCGGGCGAGCACCGAGAGGGTGAAGACGATCGCGGCGTAGAAATGGACGAGCCGGGTGTAGCCCATCACGAACTGATTGCCCGCCTGCCCCGGGGAAACCAGGGACGGGTTGCCGATGAAGAAGCCGGTCACTGCCAGGACGGCGATCGAAGTGGCGATCAGCCAGTGGGTCAGCCGAACCGGCAGCTCCCAGACATAGACCTTGGCGAGGCAGATCTCTTCGGCCGGCGCCGGCCGGGGTGTGATCTTCATTGGACCCTCACTTTCACCAGCTCCCTGCCCGCCGGGTCGAGAACGTGGACCCCGCAAGCCATACAGGGATCGAACGAGTGAACGGTGCGCAAGATCTCGATCGGCTGCTCCGGATCGGCGACCGGGTTGGCGATCAGCGCCTCTTCGTAAGGTCCTCGTTGGCCCATGGCATCGCGCGGCCCGGCGTTCCAGGTCGAGGGCACGACGCACTGGTAGTTGGCGATCTCGCCGTCGACGATGTGCACCCAGTGCCCGAGCGCGCCGCGCGGCGCCTCGTGAAAGCCGGCGCCGGTGCAGTCCTTCGGCCAGCTCGACGGTTCCCACTTGGAGTTGTCGTGGATGCGGAGATCGCCACGGCCCATGTTGTCGGCCAGCTCGTCGAGCCAGCCGTCGAGCTTCTCGGCCAGCACCAGGGTTTCGAGTCCGCGGGCCGCGACGCGGCCGAGCGTCGAGAACAGCGCCTCGGGTCCGACGCCCAACTGGCCGAGGGCGTAGTTCACGAGCTCCTGGACTCGCGGATTGCCCGAGGCGTAGGCGACCAGCATTCGCGACAGCGGACCGACCTCCATCGGCTGATCGTCGTAGCGCGGCGACTTGAGCCAGCTGTACTTGCCGTCGGTGTCGAGGCGGTCGTAGGGTGGCTGGGGACCGGTGTAGGTCGGTCGGGTCTCCCCCTCGAAGGGGTGCAGCCCCTGGTCGTCGCCGTCGCCGTACTCGAACCAGGAGTGGGTGACGTACTCGTTGATCTTGGCCTGATCGAGCGGTTCGATGTTGCCCAGGTCGCGCTGGCGAATGATGCCGCTCGGCAGGAACAGCGGCGGATCCGCCTCGTCGGTCTCGGGATACTCCCCGTACACCAGATAGTTGCCGACGCCGGCGCCGTATCCCGCCCAGTCCTTGTAGAACGAGGCGACCGCCAGCAGATCGGGGATGTAGACCTTCTCGACGAACTTCTTGGCCTCGCCGATCAGCTTGCGCATCGCCGAGATCGAGGTCATGTTGATCGACGCCTGTTGATCGGGATCGACCGGGGTGGCCATGCCGCCGACGAGGAAGCTCTGCAGGTGAGGATTCTTGCCTCCGAGAATGGCGTGGATCTTGATGAACTCGCGCTGCCAGTCCAACGCCTCGAGATAGTGGGCGACCGCCATCAAGTTCGCCTCCGGCGGCAGTCGGTAGGCGGAGTGTCCCCAGTAGGCGTTGCCGAACGGCCCGAGCTGGCCGCCTTCGACGAAGTGCTGCAGCCGCTCCTTGACGGCGCCGAAGTAGGTGGCGCTCGACAGCGGCCAGTCGGAGATCGACTGCGCCAGGCTCGCCGTCGAAGCCGGGTCGGCCGACAGCGCCGAGACGATGTCGACCCAGTCGAGTGCGTGCAGGTGGTAGAAGTGGACGACATGGTCCTGCACCATCTGGGACGCCATGATCAGGTTGCGCAGCAGGCGCGCGTTGGGCGGCGGTTCGGCGCCGATGGCGTTCTCGACCGCCCGGATCGAGGTGATGGCGTGAACGGTGGTGCAGACACCGCAGATCCGCTGAGTGAAGGCCCAGGCGTCGCGCGGATCGCGGCCTTTGAGGATGAGCTCGACACCGCGAAACATGGTCGAGGAAGACCAGGCGTTCTGCACGGCGCCATCATCGACTTCCGCCTCGATCCTCAGGTGACCCTCGATGCGAGTGACGGGATCGACGACTACATGGGTCATGCCTGGTCTCCTTTCTCCTCAGCCGCCGGTCTCTCCGGGGCTGCAGCCTTCACGTAGGTCCGCTCGCGGAAGGAGCGTTTGCCTAGCTGCACGAGGCCGTGAGCGGCAAAGGCCGCCGCTACCCCGGCGGTCGCCCAGATGCCCACCCGATCGACTTTCGAGTGGAGTCCAAAACCGGGCACCCCGGCAAGATGCGAATAGAACGGCGTCATCTGGTCCCAGAAATCCGGCTCGGCGCAACCGATGCACCCATGGCCGCAGCCGATCGGCCAGTTGGTCCCCTCGTTCCAGCCGACGTTGGGGCAGTTCTGGTAGCTCACCGGTCCCTTGCAGCCCATCTTGTAGAGGCAGTAGCCGGTGCGATGACCGTCGTCGCCCCAGTTCTCGACGTATTGGCCGGCGTCGTAGTGCGCTCGCCGCTCACAGTTGTCGTGGATGGTCTTGCCGTAGGCGAAGAGCGGTCGCTTGTATGCATCGAGCGGCGGCAGGCGATTGAAAGTCAGGTAGTAGACGATGACTGCCACCAGGTTGTCGGCGTTGGCCGGGCAGGCTGGAAGGTTGATCAGGTTCTTCACTCCGGGCACCGCGTCGGCGACGCTCAGCGCGCCGGTGGGGTTGGGTGCGGCCGCCGGCAGGCCGCCGAACGCCGCGCACGTGCCGATGGCGATCGTCGCCAGCGCGTTGCCACAGACCTCGCGAGCGATGTCGATCGCGGCCCTGCCGCCGATGGTGCAATAGGCGCCGTTGGCTCCGGTGGGAATCGAGCCTTCGACGACCGCGATGTAGCCGCCGGGCTTGTCCGCCACAACGCCGGCGAGTGCCTCTTCCGCTCGGTGACCGGCCGCCGCCATGATCGTCTCGTGGTAGTCCACCGACAGCGTGTCGAGCACGATATCGGCGACTGTCGGCCGTCCGGCACGAAGAAACGACTCGGTGTTGCCGGCGCAGTCCTGGAACTCGAGCCAGACGAGCGTCGGCTTCTCCTTTCTCTCGATCGCATCGGCGATCTTGGCTCCAGCGGAAGTCGGGAGCGCGAGAGCGGTGCTCATCACCCCACAGAAACCGAGGAAATCCCGCCGCGACACACCTCGCCGTTCGAGCTCCTCAACCAGCCAAGATGGCGTTTGATCCATGGCACCCTCCTTCGTAAGTCGAGTTGCACGTAGCCTCTCACCGCTGGGGCGAGGGACACTACACGCGGGAAGAGGGGTGGTCCATACGCTCAAAGGGGGGTGTCCGAACTACCTCGCGGGGTGGCGGCGCTTGGCGGCCGGTTAGGATTCCCGCCGGATGAGGGGCCTTTTCCAAACGCTGTTCGACGACGACGTGCTGGTCGGCGAGATCGACCCGCGGCAAGTTACCGCTTCGCAGCTACTGCCGGGGGAGGTGCAGCTGATCCGGCATGCGGTGGCCAAGCGGAAGCGGGAGTTCACGGCGGGTCGGGTGCTCGCCCGCCTGCTGCTGACGCGGCTGGGGGTGGCGCCCGGCTTCGAGCTGTTGATGGACGACGATCGCGCGCCGCGCTGGCCGGAGGGATTCGTCGGCAGCATCACCCATGTCGAACGTTGGGCGGCGGTGGCAGTCGCCCGCACCGACCAGGCGATCTCGCTCGGCTGCGACCTCGAGGTCGATCAGCCGCTGGCACAGGAGGAGTGGAGCGTCGTCTGCGGTCCGCGGGAGCTCGCGTGGCTCGAAGCGCAACCGCGGGAGCGGCGCGGCCGTCTGGCAAAGCTCCTGTTCTCGGCCAAGGAGACGGTCTACAAGGCGCAGTATCCGTTGACGAGAACGGTGCTCGAGTTCGGTGACGTCGAGGTGGAGATCGATGCCGGAGGCGGCTTCGAGACCATGCTCGAGACGATCTCCGGGCCTCGGCATCGAGGGTCGGTTCTGCGAGGTCGCTGGCGGGCGGACGGCGGTCTTATCGCCACCGCCATGACCATTCGACCCGGCGCTCGCACCGCCGGCTCACTCGATGTACCCGAGTGATCGCAAGGTTTCGAGAAGCTCGGGATCGGCCTGCTCGTCGCCGCGATCCGCTCGCGATCCGAGCTCCCACTCTCGATCGAGAATCTCCAGCAGCTCCGACCGGAGGCGAGCCGCCAGCCGAGGGCTCTGGGCGCCGATCTCGGTAGCTTCGAAGGGTGAGCTTTCCAGGTCGAAGAGGAGTGTCTCGAGACCCCCGGCATCTAGCTCTCGGCGCCGGGCGCCTTCGACGACGAGCTTGAGATTGTCCCGATAGAGCGCGGCGCGCGCGAGGGGGAGCGTACTCATGGCTCCCGGGATCGGATGCGGATTCCACTCGGTGAGGACGAACCGGTCGCTCTCGGTTTCGAAGAGCGGCCCGGTGTTCGCCTCTCCGGCGGCCAGCGCCATCATCGCCACGGCGACCTCGGCCTGTTCGACCAGGTGCTGCAGGCGCCGGCCCGCTCGCTGCAGCGGCCGCTTGATGATCAGCGGGATGCGCACGGCCGCTTCGTAGGCGCCATGATGGTCGTAGTAGAGCGGCAGCTCGGGGTTGTCGAAGAAGGCCTCGCCGTGATCCGAAGTGACGACGATCAGCGCCTCGTCGTAGAGCCCCCGGGCTCTCAGGATCTCGAAAAAGCGCCCGAGCTCGGCGTCGAGCCGCGCTACCTGGGCGTGGTAGGAGCGCCGCGTCCACTCGGCGTGCTCACGGTCGAAGACCTCCGGCTCTTCGAATCCGGCGAGCAGACGGATCAGATCGAGCACGAAGGCACGGTTGTCTTCGCGCGAGAGGTCCGCCGCCGGCGGATAGGGCCGGTGCACGTCCATGAGGTTGAGGAACTGGTAGACCGGTCGATCCGTCGCGGAGAGCTCGCCGACGGCGAAGTCGAGCACTTCGCGAGCCGTCGCATGACGCCGCAGCCCCGTCAGTTGGGTGATCATCTGGTCCTCAAGCGCCGGCCGGCCGCTCGGCGAGAGCGCGTACCAGAGTCTGAGCGGCATCGTCTGCAAGATCCAGGCGCGCCCGGGATGCCGGTAGCGCCGGCAGCCGCGGACGAGGCCCGAAGCCGGGCCGACAATCCCGTTGGCCGCGATGCAGGAGGTGCCGTAGCCGCGCCGGGAGAAGCGCTCGTGCACGGTCGAGAGGGAAGGTGTGAGTTTGCTGCCGTAGCCGGAAACCGACGTCATGTCGACGCGGTGTCGCGAGACTCGCGAGCCGGTGAAGAGCGAAGCGTGAGCCGGCAAGGTCCAGCTAGCGTTGGCGACCGCGCGCGTGAAGACGTCGCTGTGCGCGGCCAGCCGCGCCAGGTGCGGAGTGCGGCAGCCGGAGTCGGCGCCGAGGTCGACGGCGTCGGCGCGCAAGGTATCGACGACGATCAAGAAGACCGGATGAGAGCGACTCTCGACCGGGTGCTGGCCGCTCTCCGAGAGGATCATGTCGTCGCTCACCGGCGTCGGGTCGACGACGAGCGCGTGCGGTGCAGGCGCCGCGGCGCGCACGAAGCCGACGAGTCCGAGGAGCGAGACGGCGATAGCCGCCATTCGGTGTCTTCGAAAGCCCGCCAAGGCCCCTGCCGCGAGGGTCGCGAACAGCGCGAGAGCCGCCAGGGAGAAGAACCGCGAGCGCGCCGGCAGCCCGAGCGGCTCCGATCGCAGCAGGTAGTAGCCCAACAGCGCGGCCAGCACAAAGACGACCGGGAGCACGAGCTGCCGCGGAGAATGCCCGCTCAGACTGCGGCTCAGCGTATAGGTCGCCGCGAGGCCGAGCGCCACGACGGCGAGCGCGGCCGGGCGGCCGACGGCCGAGGACAGCGGCTCGCGAAGCAACGGCCAGCCGTGAGTCACCCCGCCGATCACGGCCACCAGACCGAGCGCCCAGTCGCACGCCGAGAGGCGGCCCAATCGCGCCGCACCCAGTCGCCCGAGCCCCGCGGCGAGGACCTTGGCCGCCATGGCGGCCAAGCCGACTCCGATCGCCACGGCGGAGTAGGTCAGCAGGACCGCCGACCAGGCGCGCGCCGAGCGCAGATCGCTGGCCGGCGCCAGGAGCCCCATCTCGACGACGGCCAATGCGCCGAAAGTGATCGCGAGCAGGCCCCAGCTTGCGAGGAGCTCTCGCCCGGCGCTGCCGCCGCGAGTCTTCTTCATCCGGCGGCCATCAATCGCGAGCGGATTCGCGGTACGCCTTCTCGATGACGTCGACCGCGGCGTCCGGTTGTTTGTAGCGTTGAAAGCTCGCTCTCATCGCCTCGACGTTGCGCCGGATCGTCGGGTCGGTCAGCGCCTGCTCGAGCTTGCGCTCCATCGCTTCGACGTCGTCGCGGTCCTTGTCGGCCACCACCCCTAATCGATGGAAGCCAACCCGAGCGGCGCACCCGTTCTGATCCACGTGTTGGGTCGAGTAGACGAGCATCGGCACGCCAAGCTCGATGCACTCGTTGATGGTCGTGACGCCCCCATGGGTGATGGCGCACGCCGCGCCGCGCAGCACCTCCACTTGCGGCGCGTAGTCGAGCACGAGGGCGTTCTCCGGTACCGGCTCGAGAGCTCCGATTTCTAGCTTGCCGCCGAGCGCGAGCACCAGGTCCCACTCGGGCCGCCGCTCGAAGACGTCGATCACTCGCCGCAAGAACTGGCGGTCCATCGACCAGAAGCTACCGAGAGAGCAATAGACGAGGGGACGCTCGGAGCCGGCGAGTCGCCGGCGTTGCTTGAACTGCCGCCAGCGCTCGGCGGAATCGGGATCGACGAGAACCTCCCGCCGATCGAGCCGCACCATCGGACCGACGTAGTGGACGGTCGGCCACCGCTCTTGCGGAAGCTCCATCTCCCACGCGTTGAAACAGAGCAGCGGGAGGTGGCTGTAGACATACGGCCGGAGCCAATGAGAGCGATCCGTCTCGCGGCCGATGGCAAAGCCGCGCGCCTTGGCCACGGCCCGCAGATCGTCCACGTCGAACGTGTCGTAGGTGACCGGCCGGAAGATCTCCCCCCTGACGGCGCGGCGGACCCGGTCCTGCAATTCGCCGTTGACGGTCGCGAATCGAAGCCGCCACCAGGAGAGCGCGATCCTGAGCCGCCGCCGGGAGCCGTCGGGCATGAGCGTGGTGTGCATCGGCGGCAGGCCGGCTCTTCGGAAGACCGAGAACCAGACGATGGGCAGGAGGGTCGGGATTCGCGACGCGGCGGTGGCGATCACCGCGAAGTGCATCTCGATGTCGATCAGGAGCAGATCGGGAGCGAGGTCGCCGACGATGCGCTCGATCTCGTCGTTGGCGATCGACCGGCGGCGGATCGAGCGCCGTCGAGTGAGCGACCGCAGCCAAGCCAGCGGCCTGGAGATCGGGATCGCCCGCCCCGCCTCCACTTGGAACGGTTGGTCCGCAAGCAGCCGCGTGCAGCGGAGCCCTTGAGCCTCCACCTGGTCGACGATGTCCGCCGGGCTTGCGTAGACGACCTCGTGCCCGGCGGCGAGCAGCCGGCGGCTCAGCTCGAAGCTCGAGTTGAGGGTGCTCGCCATGCCGTTGGTGATGTAGAGAACCCTCACGCGGTCACCAGCGGGTCCAGGGCCAGCGCCACCTTGCGGCCGAGGCCGCCGACATGAGGCTCGTCGAGCACGTCGTTGTGCCTTCCCGGGATCCTCTCGATGTGGAGCTCGCCCTCGACGAGCGGCCGCCAGCCGAAGTCCTCCCCGAAACGCTCGTCATCCGTCCGGAACAGCCAGACGTCTCCATCGTAGGGGCGCGGGGTGTAGTCGCGCATGGCGCGAAAATGGCTCGTCGCTGCGGCACGGTAGACGAGCGGAAGGGTGCGCATGTCGAGCACGTCTTCGAGCTCTACCTGGCCGGTCTCCTGAGGCCGGGCAACGGTCCGCGATAGGCGCCGTGCCGTGCGTTGGCCAAAATCGCGGATCGAGTCGACGATCGCTCGCGGCTCCTTGGCGATCAGGTGCCGCGCGCGGCGTGCCCAGCGCGCCGGAGCATTGACCTGCTCCCCGACCGCGTGCGATTGCGGCACGCTGTCGATCAGGATCAAGGAGTCGACCCGCTGCCCGGCCGCCAGCAGCTGGCGAGCCATCTCGAAAGCGACACCGCCCCCGACACAGTAGCCGCCGAGCCGGTAGGGCCCGTGCGGGCGCTGCGTTCGGATCTCGCCGACGTAGTGCGCGGCCATCCTCTCGAGATCGGAGAACGGTTCCACCGGCGCCTGCAATCCAAAGAGAGGCATGTCCGGGTCGAGGTAGTTGGCGAGGTTGTAGAACCATCCGATCTCGCCTCCTAGACCGTGGACCATGTAGAGAGGGGGCAGGTATCCCCGGGCACGGATGCTGACCAGTGACCGCCAGGAGCTCGCTGGGTCCTGGCTCTCGATTGCGCGAGCCAGCTCTCGGACGGTGGGTGTCCCGAAGATGGCGCCGAGGGGCAGGTCGATCCCGAAGTCCTGCCGCACCCGGGCGATCATCTGTGGAACGAGGAGCGAGTGACCTCCGAGATCGAAGAAGTTGTCGTCGACCCCGAACTCCCGAACCTCGATCAAGTCGTTCCAGATCCGCATCAGCTGCGACTCGGTGACGGTGGACGCCGCCTGCTCGGGCTCGTCGGCGGCCTGGGAACGGCGCCGCCGCTGACCGCTCGACGCCGGTCGGCGCAGTCGCGAGTCGGTGCGCAGATCGCCGGGAGCGGTCGAGAGCAGCTCTCCGACGGTCGACGGAGCTTGAACGATCACTCCTTCGACCAGAGATCCGAAGCGTTCGAGCAGCGCCTCCACCGCGCTGTCGGTGAAGAGACGGCCGTCGTAGTGGGCCCGGATAGATGCTCGGCCCCGGACCGCGGCTCCGGGGGTGATGGCGATCGTGAGCGGGTAGGCCGAGGTCACGTCGCCGCGCAGCCCGACGAGCTCGAGCGGACGATCCTCGCCAAGCGCCTCTTCCGAGGTTCGGCGGTCGTTGGCCCCGCTGCCTGGAAAGTTGGCGTAGGTGACGAGAGAGTCGAACGGCGGTCGACGCGGGGAGAGACCTCCCGCCTCCAGCAGGCGAGCGAGAGAACAGTGCTCGAAACCCTGAAGAGCCTCGCGCGCGGCGAAGGTCCGTTCGACCCAGTTCCGAAGACCCTGCCTCGGATCGACGTCGACCCGCAGAGGGAGAGCGTTGGCGAACATGCCGATCATCGATTCGATGCCGTCGA
>CALZKB010000006.1:59430-106082 GCA_945787575.1 Thermoanaerobaculia bacterium
GTCGCTTCAGCCACGACGAGCCCCCAGCAAGCCAGAAACAGGGTGCCGGCAGTGACCCGGTGGGCGCGGGCCCAGGCGTCGGTCGCCTCGGAGCCGACCGACGCCAGTTCGCGCTCGCCGGTGCGATAAATCCGGGCCTCACCGCAACATTCGGGGCCGCGCAGCGGGGTTCCCGGGCTCCACGAGCTCGATTTCCAGAAGTCGGCGGCGGCTGGCGCCTGCGGGCTGCGCGACCACGACACGTAGTCCCGAAAGGGGCGGGATGGCAGCTCCTCGTGGTGTCCGCGTCCGGTGATGGCGTTGTAGCGGGCGAGCACCTCACGAAGCACGAGAGCGCTCGACCAGCCGTCGAGAAGCAGGTGATGACAGCTCCAGACGAACCGATGTTCGGTCTCCGAAGTTCGCAGCAGCGTCCAGGACATGACAGGCGGCCGTCTAATCTCGAGCCCTCGCTGACGCATCGTGGCAAGCTGCCGAGCGAAGCGAGCCTCCTGGCTGGCGACTGGAAGACCTCGCCAGTCCGCGTGGACCGCCGGCATCGTCGCCGCCGGGGCGACCACTTGAACGGGGTGCGGGAGGCTTTCCCAGTGCACCGAGCGGCGCAGCTCCGGGTGGTGGGCGATCGTCTGGCACCAGGCTTCGTCGAGAGCGTCGACATGCAGCTTGCCGCGCAGCAGCCCCCGCATGAGGATCACACCGCTGTCGGATTCGCCCATCCGAAGGCGGTGCAACAGGATCGCCTCTTGCAGCTCGGTGAGCCGATAGATGTCCTCAGCCGGTTTCTTCGCCGACACCATCACTTCACTCGCTTGCGATCAAGGCTTGCCCGATTCCAGGCGGTCGAGGAGCCTCTCGAGATCGGCAGCCTCGAGCTCCGCCGCCGGAAAGTCAACGGTGGAGACGCCCCCGGCATCTTCGTCGAGACAGTGCTCGATGAGCGACTCGAGCTCCTCGATAAAGAGCCCGGCCACGCGCTCTATGGTCTCGCGGCGGTGCACGCCGAGGCAATAGGTCCACCGCGCCGACAGCCTCTCTTCCCGGATCGCGGCGTTGATCTCGAGCAGGTGCGAGCGGGCGTTGCGCGGGTCGCGGCAGGTCGCCTGAGCACCGTCGATCGGCTTCCACGGCGACCCGCCGGCGCTCCCGTCGACACGGCTCAAGAAGTTGAATAGAACCTGTGGCTCGGAGCGCTCGGCGAGGCGGGCGGCGGCCCTTCCGTCGCGGTCGAGGTAGCGCAGAACGCCGAAACCGCGACCGTCTCCGGGCACGGCTCGGAGCTGCTCCTTGATCGCCTGTATGGACGGACCTGGGCCTTCGGCTCCGGCGAGCGACAGCTCGACCGGATAGGAGACGGTGAACCAGCCGACGGTGCGCGAGGTGTCGAGATCGTCGGGGCGACCGTGCCCCTCGACCGCCAGGCGCAGCTCGGTCCTGCCGCTCCAGCGTCGGAAGCCACGGACGAGGGCAGTAGCGAGGAGCTCGTCGACTCGGGTGCCGTAGGCGTTGTAGGTGCGGCGCAGCAGGGCGTCGGTGAGTCGTCGATCGAGCTCGACGTCGATCGTGCGGGCGTCGGCTTCCGACGGCGGTCGCTCGGGCTCGAAGTCGACCGGGATGTCGACGCCTTCGGCCGGGAGGGCGGAGAGCCAGAACTCGAGCTCGTCCGCCGGCTTGGCTGGGCCGGTCGAGTCCGCGAGGCTCGTCGCCCAACGCTGGAAGGAAACGGTCCGCGCCGGCAGGGTGACGGGCTCCCTCGACTCCAGCTGGCGGTAGGCCTGGTGGAGGTCGGCGAGCAGCGGCGGCCACGAAGCGAGGTCGACGACGAGATGATGAAGGCTGAGCAGAAGCTGATCGGGCGCGTGGGCGTCGCCTCCGTCCGCCAGTCGGATCCACGCAGCTCGCAGCAATGGGGGTTGCGCGAGGTCGAAGCCCGCCTGAATGTCGGCGAGGCTCCGCTCGCGAAGCGCGGAGCGCTCGCTCTCGGGCACCGAGGAGAGGTCGACGACAGACAGCGGAGCGAAGACCGTTCCAACCGGCGCGATCTCCTGGCGCCACCGGTCGTCCGGCTCGCGCACGAACCGGGCCCGCAGCATGTCGTGATGGTCGATGCAGTGCCGCAGTGCGTCGGCGAAGCGATCGGCGTCGAAATCGCTCGGCAGCTCGAATAGCTGTGCCTGGTTCCAGTGGTGGAGCGCGACGAGCTGGCGGTCGAGGAACCAGGCCTGGATGGGCAACAGAGGGAGCTCGCCCGACGTCGGCCGATGATCGTCCCAGCTGCCTCCGGCCGCCTCGGCCACCGCGGCGAGCTCGGCGAGCGTCGGGTGAATGGCGACGTGCCGAGGCTCGATCGCGTAGCCCGCCTGGCGAATTCGGGAGACGACCTGGATGCTGAGGATCGAGTCGCCGCCGAGCTCGAAGAAGTTGTCGTGAAGACCCACGCGGGCGACGCCCAACAGTTCGCTCCAGATCGCCGCCAGCTCCCGCTCGACTCCGGTCCGCGGGGCGACGAAGCGATCGCGGCGCTCGGCGCTACCGCCGCTCGGTGCCGGCAAGGCGCGGTAATCGATCTTCCCGCTGGCGGTGTGCGGCAGCCGGGCGAGCACGACGATCCGGTCGGGGATCGAGAAATCGGGAAGCCGCTCGCCCAACCAGTCCCGGAGTACCCCGCCCTCGAGGCGGGTGGGCATTTCGCGGGCGCCGTCAGGGGGAGCCACCCAGGCGACGAGCTGGGCGGGGGCCTCGCCAGCCGGGCGGATCGCGGCGACCGCGGCCTCGCCGATGTCCGGGTGTCGCCGGAGGCACTCTTGGACGCCCTCCGGCTCGATTCGGTACCCGCGAATCTTCACCTGTGAGTCGGTTCGGCCAAGGAAGAGAAGGCTGCCGTCGTCCCGGTAGCGCACTCGGTCTCCCGTTCGATAGGCTCGTTGTTCGCCGACCCCGTCGAGATCTAGGGTGACGAACCGCTCCGCCGTCAGTCGTTCGTGCCCGAGGTAGCCACGCGCGACGCCGGCGCCGGCGATATAGAGCTCGCCGGCAACGCCGGTCGGGAGCGGCCGCTTGCGCTCGTCGAGTACATAGATCCGGGTGTTGGCGATCGGCCTGCCGATCGGCACCGGTCCCCGACCGTCCGCTTCGATGATCTCGTGCACGGTACTCCACACGGTCGCCTCCGTCGGACCGTACTCGTTGAACAGCCGAGTCGCGGGCAGAGCTGCGTGGTGGGCCCGAGCCAGAGACGGCGGGCACGCCTCTCCGGCGACGATGACCGTCTCCAGCGAGTCGAGAGTCCGCGAAGCGGCCTCCTCGAGCAGCACTTCGTATAGCGCCGGCAGGCAGAGAGTGTGGGTGATCCGGCGTTTGCGGATGGTCTCCGCGAGCGCCTCCAGGTCGCGCTCGATGCCGGGCTCGAGCACCAACGTACCGCCGGAGGTGAGCGTCCAGAAGATGCCGGCGACCGAACTGTCGAAGGCGAAGGAGGAGAGAAGCAGAAAGCGACCGTCGTCGCCCTCGTAGTGCCTCCGCCGAGCCAGGGTCGAAGAGACCAGGTTGCGCTGCGTGACCTCGACACCCTTGGGGAGCCCCGAGGAGCCGGACGTGTAGATCACGTAGGCGAGCGGGTCCGCGGAGGCGACTGGCAGCGGCGCGGGGTGGCCGGCGACGATCGAGGAGAGCTCGGCGTCGCCGAGGAGCAGGTGCGAGGCGCCGGTCGAGGGCAGACGGCCGAGCAGTGGTTCTTGGGTCAAGACGACGGAGGGCGACGCCTCGTCGAGCATCGACCGGAGGTATTCGGGCGGGTAGCCGGGGTCGAGCGGAAGGTAGGCACCGCCGGCGGCGAGAATCCCGAGCATTCCCACGATGAGCTCGATCGAGCGCTCGGCGTGAAGGCCGACGAGCATTTCCTCTCCGACCCCGAGGTCGGTCAGCTGCCGAGCGAGATGCTCCGCGCGCCGGACCAGCTCGCTGTAGCTCACCGATTCGTTCCCGCACGTCACAGCCGTCCTCTCGCCCGCCCGCCGAGCCTCCTGTTCGACGAGCGCGTAGATGCCTGCATCCTCCGTCCCGTCGTCCCTGGTGTCGTTCCATTCGACGAGGATCCGGGTGCGCTCGGCCGGCGTGAGCATCGGCAGATCCCCCAGCCGGGAGTCCGGCTGTTCGACGAAGGCCGAGAGCAGTGCCTCGAGCTGCCGCGGGAGGCGCTCGGCATCGGCGGGCTCGACGCGCGCTTCGTCGTAGACGAGAACGAGCTCGATCCGCTTCCCGGGAACGACGAGCAGGGCGAGCGGGTAGTTGCTCTGTTCGGCGAAGTCGAGGTCACGCAGCTCGAAACCGGCGTTACTCTCGAGCGAGCTCTGAGGGTGGTTCTCGAACACCACGACGCTGTCGAACAAGGGCTCACCTGCGCCCAGCTCACTCCAGCCCTGAACCGCCTGTAGCGGGCTCGCCTCGCGAGACTGTCGCTCGAGACCTCGATCCTGAAGCACTTGCAGCCAGGCGAAGAGCTCGGTTCGCGGGTCGATGCGCGCGCGCAGCGGCAACGTATTGATGAAGAGGCCGATCGCATTCTCCACCCCTTCCAGCTCCGGTGGACGACCGGCGCTGGTGACGCCGAAGACGACGTCGTCGTCTCCCGAGTAGCAGCTGAGGAGCAGCCCCCAGGCGCCTTGAAAGATCGTGCTCAGGGTGATCCGCCGGTGGGCGGCCAACGCGCGTAGGCGCGAACTGGTCTCCCGGCTCAATCTGAGGGCCGCCTGCCGCGCCCGAGCGGCGGTGCCGGTCTCCGGTCGTAAGATGTCCAACCGGTTCGGTTCGGTGAAGCCGGCGAGCTCGTTGCGCCAGTAGGCCTTGGCCCCCGCGGGGTCCTGGCGCGCATGCCAGGCGATGTAGTCGCGGAAGCGGAAGGGCTCGCTGAGAGCTCTCGGCCTCGATCCCGAATAAAGCGCCGACATCTCCCTCAGCAACAGACGTGTCGACCAGCCGTCGGCGATCAGGTGATGGAGGCTCCAGATCCAATGCCACTCGCGCTCGTCGATCCGGAACAGAGCCATCCGCATCAGCGGCGCCACCTCGAGGTCGAAACCGCGCGCACGGTCTTCGCGCAGGAAGGCGTCGAAGCGCTGCCTCCGGCTGCCCGGATCGAGGCCGCGCCAGTCGCGGACGTGCCACTCGAGCGCGGCGCGCTGGCGCACCACCTGCAGCGGTTCATCCAGGCCGTCCCACAGGAAAGCCGTTCGCAGACTGGTGTGGCGAGCGACGAGCTGCTCCCAGACTCGCTCGAGATTGGCCTCGTTGAGTTCGCCTACCAACAGAGCGCTGACCTGCGTGACGTAGACGCCAGGGGCCCCCGCGGCGGTATGGAAGAGCATCCCCTCCTGCATCGGAGAGAGAGCGTAGACATCCTCCACATTCCCGAACTGCATGGCGGCGCTCGTTTAGCTACCGCCTCGCCGAAGCGCAACCGAGAGCTTCTCGAGGCCGGCTTGGTCGAGGTTGGCGAGCGGGAAATCGCTCGGAGAGACCTCGGCACCAGGTTCCTCGAGAGCGTGCTGGACGAGCCTACCGAGCTCCGTGAGAAGCTCGGTCGCGAGCCGCTCCACCGTCGCCGGTCGATGGCGCTTCCGACTGAACTCCCAGTCGATGTTGAGCCGGTCGCGATCGACCGCCGCATGGACCTCTAGGAGAAACGGCCGGCGGAGCGCGGCGGCGCGGGAGAGCTCGAGGGGGCTCTCGACCTGGAAGATCGAGTCGGCGGATGTCAGCCGGTCGAAGCGGCCGAGGTAGTTGAACAGAACTCCGAACCGCCGCCGTGCCCCCGAGGTCCGACCAAGCCCCTCGACACCGGCAAGGTAGCGAAGCAAGCCATAGCCGATTCCGTTCCCGGGCGTTGCTCGAAGCTGCTCTCTGACCGAGCGCAGGACGCTTCCAGGAGAGCCCTCGTCCGGCAAATCGACCTGCACGGGGAAGAGAGTGCTCAGCCAGCCGACGGTCCGGCTGGCGTCGAGATCCGCTTCCACGACGTCGCGGCCGTGACCCTCGAGAAAGAGACCGATCGAGCGGCTCTCACACCAATGGGCGAGTGTCGCCACCAACGCGGTGACGAGAATCTCGTGTGTCCGGATCTGCTTCTTGGGCAGCTCCTCGAGCAGACCTCGGGTGAGCCGAGCGTCGAGGGTCGTCCGCACCGAGTCCGCGGTTGCCATCGTGTCGTCGGTCTCGGCGTCGAAGTCCAAGGGAAGCGGCGCCGCGTTGCGCCGTAGCGTCTGGCGCCAGTGGTCGAGTCCTTCGGTGACGTGAGGCGCGGTCGCGGCCCGGGCGAGCGCCGCGGACCACCGACTGATGCCGGTCACCGGCGGTAACCGCGCTTCCGTTCCCAGCTCGAGCTGCTCGTAAGCCGACCACAGGTCGTCGAGAAGGATCGACCACGAGACCGCGTCGACGGCCAGGTGATGGGCGACGAAGAGCAGCCGGCTGTCCGGGTTGCTGGCGACGAGCGCCACCCTCAGGAGCGGTGGTCGGTCGAGCTGGAAACAGCCGTCGATGCCGATCGCTTCGGCGGCCGCGCGGTCGACTTTGGGCGATCCGCCATGCTCGCCGCCGCTCGCGACGATCAGGCGAGGGGTCGCTTCGACGACCTTCCGCTCGGCCACCCAGTGGTCTCCGTCGCGGTGGAACGCAACCCGCAGCGCTTCGTGGCGGTCGACGACGACCGCCAGAGCACGCTCCAGCCGCCGCGGCTCGATCTCGGACGAGACCGTTACCGAGAGCACGTGGTTCCAGTGCTCGAACGAGAACTGCGCGTGGCTGAAGAACCAGTGCTGAGCCGGTGTGAGGTCGACGGGGCCGGCGTCCGTTTCCGCTTCCTCGGTCTGCTCGGCGGTGACGCACACCCGAGCCAGCTTCTCGACAGTCAGGGTGTCGAAGAGTTGTGCCGGCGTCAGATCGAGGCCGGCGCGATGACAGCGAGCGACGATCTGGATCGCCATGATCGAGTCGCCGCCGAGCTCGAAGAAGTCGTCTCTGACGCCAATTGTGTCGACTTGGAGCACCTCTTGCCAGATTCGAGCGATCGCCGTCTCGAGGCCCGTGCGCGGCGGAACGAGCTTCTCGGCGTTCGCCGGGCGGCCATCGGCTGGCGGCGCCAGTGCCGCGCGGTCGGCCTTTCCGTGGGCGGTCCGAGGGATCGCCTCGAGGCGGAAGAAGCGGGATGGGATCATGAAGGCGGGCAGGGTATCGGCGGCGTAGTCGCGCAACTCCGCCGTCGGTATGTCGCTTGGGGAGGTGTAGTAGGCGACGAGGCGGTCGCCGCCGGCGCGAGCGGGCGAATCACCGCCGTAGCCGACCTCTTCGAGGATTCGCTCCACCTCTCGCGGGTCGATCTCGTCGTTGAGCTCGGCGAGCGCGGCCGCGCGGGTCTTGTGACCCATCCGCACGTCCCAGCTATAGGGCAGCGCATAGTTGTGGAAGCCGCGTTCGTGCTTGTGGACCCAGATGCCGACGTCGTTGATCCGGCAGTTGGTCGAGCGCCCGGTGTCCGACGGCCGTACCCACGGAACCCTCTCGTTCAGATAGCGCATGAGCTCGTCGAGATCGACCGCTACGTAGCGGTAGAAATCGATGAAGTGGACCTCGTCGAAGATTCGATCGTCGTCGAAGAGCCCGACGTCGAGGTGCCGGCGGACGGCGTCATCGACACGGTGATAGGCCTTCCTCGCCTCCAGGACGAACGAGTCGACGTCCTCCATCTCGAGCTCTGGGTCGGTGAAGAGCTCTTCGGTGAGACGGGTCTCGAAGAACTGGCCGCGCGACAGGCCGGTGACGACGATGGGGATTCCGCGCCGCCGCGCCAGCTCCAAGGCGAGAGTGTAGATCGTCTTGAAGCAACCTTGGCAGACATTGGCGTGGCGCTCGAGACTGTCGACGAAGATGGCGTTCATCGCCGGGGTCGAGCCGAACTCGTGATCGACCCCCAACGCCGCGACCACCCGGCTAATGTTGGCCTTGGCCTGGTCCGAGATGAAGCCGTTGTCGAGGGTGAAGGCGAGTACCCGATAGCCCATGTCGACAAGCCAGCAGAGCATGTAGGTGCTGTCCTTGCCGCCGCTCAGCAGCGCGATGCAGTCGTAGTCGGTCGCCGTGCGGCGAGAGGTGTCGAGGGTCGCCCGGAGCTCCTCCGGCGACCGGAAGTAGCTCTGCGCACGCTGCGCGTAATGCTCGAACCTCCGGCATTGACTGCACACCCCGCTGGCGTCGAAGTCGATTCCCGGATAGTTGGAGGGAAGAGCGCAGCGGCTGCAGTAGGTGAAACCGTCGGCCGCTCCCGAGCGCCGCGCCCCGGTGACGGTGACGACGCATTGATCGATGTTCGGGTGGCCGAGGATCGCCGCCTCGACTTCGCCGAGCTCGATCCTCGCCCCGCGCACCTTGACTTGATCGTCGCGACGCCCGATGTGCTCGAGCACCCCCGGCGCGCACAGACGCGCCAGGTCGCCGGTTGCGTAGAGTCGGCCTCCGGGATCGAGCGGGCTCGCGACGAAACGTTGCGCGGTTTGCTCCGGGCGGTTGAGATACGAGTGCGCGAGGCCGGCTCCTCCGACATAGAGCTCACCGAGGACGCCTTCCGGGACCGGGCGCCGCTCTTCGTCGAGCACGTAAGCGCGGAGGCCAGCGATCGGCTTGCCGATCGGAACCGTCCCGGAGGTGTCTCGCCGCGGGTCGAAGGTGTGCACGATGCAACCGACGGTCGCCTCGGTCGGACCGTACTCGTTGTGCACCACCACGTCGTCACCGAAGAGAATCCGCGCCCGCTTCGCGAGCTTCGCTGTCAGCGCCTCGCCGCCGAAAATGAGCCGACTTACTCGCGACGGCTGGGGCGCGCGCTCGCGAAGCAGCGCCATGTGTGACGGCGTTAGCTTGATCACGTCGACGGCGTCGTCGTCGACGACCTCGAGCAGCGCGAGGTCGGCGCGACTCTCCTCGGGGTAGATGACGATCCGTCCGCCCGAGGCCAGCGGCACGAAGATCGAAGTCACCGTCAGATCGAAGGTCAGAGGCGAGAACAGAGGAAAGGCCAGACGCTTGTCACCGACGTAGTGCTCGCGAGCCCAGACGACGTAGTTGGCCAGCGCGGAGTGCTGGATCACGACTCCCTTGGGCCTTCCAGTCGAGCCCGATGTGTAGAGAACGTAGGCGACGGACTCGGGATCGATCGCAGCGTCACCAGGTTCAAAGTCAGCGAGACCGGGATCTACGCTGCTGGAGGTCGGATCGACGGTAATCACCAGCGGCCGTGCGCTCTCGGGCAGCTCGCGCTCGGTGCCCTGCCTGACGAGCACCGCGGAGACTCCGGAGTCTTCGAGCGCGAGAGCGATCCGACCATCCGGTAGCTCCGGGTCGATCGGGACGTAATGAGCTCCGCTCTTGAGAACCGCGAGGATGGCGGTCACCGCCTCCACCGACCGCTTCATCATCACCGCGACGGCCGACCGCGGGCCGAGGCGCGACCGCAACAACCTAGCCAGGCGATCGGTGCGGTGATCGAGCTCGCCGTACGAGACGATCTCCTCGCTGCAGACCAGGGCGGTCGCGTCGGGTGTCAGAGCCGCTTGCGCGGCGATCATCTCGACGACCGTTCCTGTCGAGTGCGGTGCGCCCGCGGCCGAGTTGAGGTCGCTCAACTGTTGCTCACGCTCCGCCGGCGCCAGTAGATCTGCGCCCGAGATCGGCTGGTCCCAGTCGTCGAGCAGCGCGTCGACGAGCCGCTCGAAATGCCCCACGACCCGCGCTCGCCGTCTTGCGTCGAAGAGCTCGTCGTTCAGGTCGAAGAGTAGTCGAAAGCTGCCGCGGGCGTCGAAGTCGTGGAAGTGAAGGCGCAGGGCGTGCTCGCGGTCGTGATGACCGGGATGGAGCCACTCGCTGCGGACCGGCATGCCGGCGAAATCCCCGAACGAGCCGCGGATCGAGTTGAGGACCGCGCAGAAGCAGCGGTTGTAGCGTGGGTCGCTGGCTCCGGCCTTGGCGAACTTGAGGAACCCGAGGCTCTCGTTGCGCACGCGGCCGAGGAGCTGCCGGAAGCTCTCTCCCTCTTCGATCTCGACCGCGAGCGGAAAGGCCTCTGTGAAGAGGCCGGCGGTCTGCCGAAACTGGGCCGTCGGCCGGTTGTGGGAGAGGGCGCCAAGGCCGATTCGGTTCTGGCCGCCGATCCGGTACTGATAGGCGAACAGCAGAGTCGCCATCAGGTTGAAGAGACCAAGCTCGAGGGTGAGAGCTCCAGCCTCGGGATTGTGGGCTAGGTCGCGGAGCGCCGCGGAGCGGTCGCCACCGAGATCGAGGCTGAGCCGGGTGCTCGCTGTCGACCCGGCCGGCTGCCGCCGGCCGTAGAGCCTAGGGGGAGAGAGATCGCTGTCGGCGTAGCGCCGCCAATGGCTCTGCGCGGCGGTGTCCGTGCGCGCCTCACGCTCGAAGGCGACATACGACGAGTAGTCGGGCAGCGCACGACGTGCGCCGCTGTCGTCCGCCTGCAGGCGCGCGTAGAGCTCGCTCAGGCGGCGAAAGAGGAGCGCCATCGACCAGGCGTCGGAGACGAGGTGATGTTGGGCAAGATAGAGGATGAATCGCTCGCTCGACAGCCCCAAGAGCGCTGCGTCGAAGAGGCGTCGATCGAGCTCGAAGAGGCGCTCGCAGCGATCCTGTACGAGACGCCGGGCGACACTCGTGGGGTCTTTTTCAAAGGTGAGGTCGACGAGATCGAGGCGATCGTCGAGATCGTCGAGGACGAGCTGTCGCGGGGTGTCGCCATCGACCTCGATCACGGTGCGCAAGGCGTCGCACTCCGCCACGAGCTGCGCGAATGCGCGGCGGAGCAGCTCCGGCTCGACGGCGCCCTCGATCGCGAAGGCGAAGGCCATGTTGTAGAGCGGTGCGTCCGGGTGGAGGCGCTGCCCGGTCCAGATCGCGAGCTGACTCCGGGTCAGGTTCGCGCGATCGGTTACCTCAGGAGCCGGCTTGCTGTCCATCGTCGCCCTCCAGCGAACTCAGGTACGTGACGATGCCGCGAACCGTCATGAAGTGCTCGATCGTGATGTCGGCCGGAGGGATCGCCACGTCACAGCGACGCTCGAGGAAATCGACCAGTCGCATCACCCCGAGGGAGTCGATCAAGCCACTTGCGAGCAGGTCGGAGTCGGGCTCGAGCGCAA
This sequence comes from Thermoanaerobaculia bacterium, assembly GCA_945787575.1. Taxonomy (GTDB): domain Bacteria; phylum Acidobacteriota; class Thermoanaerobaculia; order Multivoradales; family JAHEKO01; genus CALZKB01. Next base: position 70,620 of record CALZKB010000006.1, read on the forward strand.
CGTTTTCGCAACTACCGATGAGCTCGGTCGAGACGAAATGCAGGATCGTCGCGGTGAGTTCGGAAGCGCTGGCCATCACGATAGCACCGGCGGCGCGCCGCTCGATTCGATCGAGGTCTGCAGCCCGCGCCTGTCGATCTTGCCACTCGTCGTTCGCGGCAGGGTGTCCATCACCCTCGTGGTCTTGGGCACGGCGTACCATGACAAGAGGTCGGAAACAAAGTGACGCAGCTCTTCGGCCTCGACGGTGGCTCCGGGCCTCGAGGTCACCGCCGCGCCGAGATGATCGATCTCCTCACCGACGCGGATGGGAAACACCGCGGCCTCTTCGACCGCCGGATGGGCGGTGATGGTGCGCTCGATCTCGTCGAGCTCGACCCGGTATCCACGAATCTTGACCTGCCGATCCTTGCGCCCCAGGAACATCAGTTCGCCTTGCTCTTGGCGCCGCACCAGATCTCCGGTGCGATAGAAGACCCGCTCGTAGTTCGAGTCCACGCACTGGCGAAAGAACGCCTCGGCGTCGAGATCGGGCCGTGCCCAGTAGCCGAGCATCATGGTGGAGGAGCGGATCAACAGCTCGCCTTCCTTGCCGTCGGCAACGGGTTGACCGGCCTCATCGACCACCAACGCCTCGGTGTCGTCCCAGGTTCTGCCGATGGGAATCGGGGCACCGTCGTCCTGTGCGCCCTCGCCGCGACGGGGCACGTGGTGGTACGTGCACTGGTTGACCTCGGCGGGGCCGTAGACGTTCGAAAAGCGAGCCTGCGGCCAGCGCGCCATCAGCGCCTCGACATGTTTGCGCGAGAAGGGCTCCCCGCCGAACAGCACCCATCTCAAGCTCTCGAGGTTGCGGGACTCCAGCACTCCGCGACCGAGCAGCTGGATCAGCGCCAGCGGCACCGAGTACCAGATGGTGAGGCGCTCGCTCTCCATCAGCTGCGAGAGGCTGGCCGCCATTTTGGTGTAGGCCTCGGGGATGAGCAGCGTCGTCGCTCCGGCGCACGGACCCGAGAAGTAGCCGAAGGTCGACATGTCGAAGTGGAGCGGGGAGTGGTTGCCGATCCGATCGCTTGGACCGACTTCGTAGGTCGCCACCGACAGCCGGGCGTAACTCATCCCGCTGCGGTGGCTGTGCATGATGCCCTTCGGCCGCCCGGTGGAGCCCGATGAGTACATGATGTAAGCGAGATCGTCTCCCGTCGTCGAGATCGGCGGCGCCGAGCCGTCGGTCAGCTCGTCCAGGTCGCCCCACGGTCGCAGGCGAACACGCGCGCCGAGCTCGGCGCCTGGACCGGCGACGCCAGGGCCGACGATTGTCTGCAAGGCGGATCGCCGCTCGACGAGTCTGAGCAGCTGCGAAGCGAGGCTCTCGTGGGCCACGAGGTGCGCGATCCCGCAGTTGTCGACGAGACCGGCGAGGCCGCCAGGCGGCATCTGCGGGTCGATCGGCACGTAGGCAGCGCCGGCTTTGAGGATTCCGTAGACGGCGACTGCCGTCTCGAGGCATCGCGGCATGAAGATCCCGACTCGGTCTCCCGGCCGGACACCTTCGTCGAGGAGGAGGTGAGCCAGCTGGTTGGAGCGACGGGCCAGCTCGCCGTAAGACAGTCGCTCGCCGGGAGCGCAAAAGGCCTCGCCGTCCTCGGCGCGGTCGGCGGCATGGTCGACGAAGTGCGGTAGGAGGTAGATCACGAATCTTCGGGCCTATCCGTCACCGGGTGCGTCCAGCCCGTCGGTCGGCGCCGTCTCTGGGTCGCCGTTCGCCGGCGGGAGGGTGTCCACAGTCGAGCTTTCGTCTCCCAGGAAAGCGTACGGATCTCGGGGGTCCGGTGCGGTCCCCTCGAGATCGATCTCCGACCCGATGCCGTAGGCACGAGCCCAGTCGAGCGCGAGCTCGAGCGCCGCCTGGTCTTCCAAGGCCCAGCCGGTCGAGTCGAAAACCGTCCGCTGCTCTCGTAGCGATTCGAACGCCTGCCTGTCGCGAGCAACCTCGGCGATTTCCGGACCGATCGACATCGGCTCGAGCTGCTGGCACTCACCCTCGAGCCGAGCTTGCTCGAGAAAGTCGGGGCAGACGAAGCTCTCTTCGAGCAGCTCGCGAGGCACTTCGATCTTGCCCGGAAAATCCGAGCCCACGGCGTTGACGTGCAGCCACGCCTGGGTCTCGCAAGCCTGGAACACCGGACCCTGGTCGACTCCGACCGAAGTCGCGACGCAGAGGATGTCGGAGCGCGGTACTAGCTCCGACGGCGGTAGAGAATGGAACTCGACGTCGTTGGGCACCATCAGGGCCACCCGTGAGGCGAGGCTCGCTTCGACTACCGGATCGACGTCGTGGGTCAGGATCTCTTCGATCTCGAAGCTGCGGCAGATGGCGTGCACCTGGGTCACCGCCTGCGTGCCGCAGCCGATCACTCCCAACGTCCGGCTCTGCGGCGAGGCGAGCAACCGGCTGGCGACGGCCGACGCCGCCCCCGTTCTCATCGAGGTGAGCAAAGTGCCGTCGACGATTGCTCGCAGATGACCGCTGTCGGTATCGTACGCTGCCAGCGTCGACAAGATCGTCGGCAGGTTCCTCTTTTCCGGGTTCTCGGGGTGGTAGCCGACGACCTTGAGCAGCACATGGGAGCCCAGATCCATGAGCGGCATCCACTCGATGAGGCCGGGGGCCGGCTGGCGATAGTGGAACCCGCTGCGGACGGGAATCTGGGAGCGGCGCCGGTCGAACTTCGCGAACGCGTCCGTCAGTCGGACGACCAGCTCGTCGATCATCCGATCGCGACCGACCCGCCGGACGATCTCCTCGAGATCTCGGCTCGACAGCAGAAGCGTTTTCACGACTGGATCCCTAGCGCCCGGGTGACGAACCAGTAGGTGGCCACGAGACTGATCGCGATCGAGCCGCCGGCGAGCACCGCCGGCCGGTAGATCGAGCTCTTGCGCAGCAGGAACAGGAGCGGGAAGACCGCCGCGACGATCGCCACCTGACCGACCTCGACTCCGACGTTGAAGGCAAGCACGACCTGAACGAGATTGGCCATCCTGAAGGGCAGATCCCCCATCACCGAAGCGAAGCCGAGGCCGTGGAAGAGACCGAAGAAGAAGATCACGATCCAACTCCCCTCACGGAGCCTCGGGAAGATGTTGTTGAGAGCGATCAAGACGATGGAGAGGGCGATTACCGACTCGACGAGTCGACCCGGTAGCCGGACGAGATCGAGGGCTGCGAGGCTGAGAGTGAGCGAGTGCGCCACCGTGAAGAGCGTCACGATCTTGGCGACGTTCCACAACGCTTCGCGGAAGCCGGTGACCGGTTGCCACGCGGAGCGGCTCGTCGCTGTGGACGGCACGCCGTCCGCTCTCTCCTCCTTCCGCATCAGAACCGCAGTCAAGAGCAACGCGATGAGGAAGAGCACGTGGTCGATGCCCGCCCATATGTGGAGCATTCCCTGCCAAACGAAATCACGCACCCGCAGCAGCCCTCGAAGGTTGGCCAGGTCGAGAACCTGGTCACTGTTCGACCGGCTGAAGACGAGCGCGGTGAACTCTTCACCATAGTCCGATCCGTTGCGGCGGTCGTACTGGATGCACAGCAGGCTGCGGTGGAAACGGTCGTCGTCGAGCAGGACGCGGTTACGAATCTCGAGCCGATCGGGGATCTCGGCTCGCGCGGTGCGGTAGAAGAACTGAGCGAAGCCGCCCAGGTCGCCGGCTTCGACGAGATCGATTCCCGTGAACTCATAGGGAATCTCCATCCCGTTCGAGACAATCGAGAAGCTCTGACGGAGGTATCGCTCGATCGGTCCTGCACTGCTCGCGACGGTCTCCTTGGCGGCTTCGCGGTCGGCGGGGAGATCGAGCCCGAAACGCCGTTCCAGATCGACGACTCGGATCTCGAAGCGCCCCTCGAGACGGGTCTCGACACCAGAGCCCTCGACGTTGAGCCATACGTAGTTCTCCCCCGTTGCGTGACCCCACGCGACGGTCGGGAAGAGGAGTCCCAACAATAGTGCGGCCGTGAGGCTGTGGCTCCTCATGACGGTTGTCTCGCGCGAACGGCTCGGTGGGGATTGTCGAGGATCGTGATGGTGACCGGACGACGAAGCGAATCAGCCTCGTCGCTCGCCCGGCACACGACTCTCAGGCTAGAAGAATCGAGCACCGACTCTATCTCAAGCCCTCGTCCGACATGAAGTTGCGGCTCGAGACCTCGCGCCTGCTGCTCTCTGAGCTCTCCACTGATCAAAGAGCGGGGCTAACGGGCGCATGTTCGGCCTCTAGCCGCACACCCGGGGGTCATCGGTGTCCCTCGCGGCGCTTCGCGGGCGCCGTGGCATACTTGCTCGCGGAAACCGAGGAAAACCACCAATGCCTGAAAGCAAGTTCGTGATCATCGACGGCAACGAGGTCGACTACCGTGCGGGCGAGACCGTGCTGCAGGCGGCGCGGCGGGCCGAGATCGAGATTCCGACGCTGTGCCACGACGATCGAGTGACGCCGGCCGGCGCCTGTCGCATCTGCCTGGTGGAGGTCGAGGGACAGGGACTGATGCAGCCGGCCTGCCACTTCCAGAGCTCGCCGGGAATGGTGGTGCGCACCGACACGCCACGGGTCGCCCGCAACCGACAGTTCATCACCTCGATCCATCTCGCCGACACGATCGCCGACCGCGAGATCGCGGAGGACAACAACCCGTCGCAGGTTCACGAGCTGGCCGAGCGTTACGGCACCGCAGGCGACTGGACGGCGGTCGACTCGCCGCGGCAGGGGCGGCCGCACGACGACAATCCGTTCGTCGAGTTCCGGCCCGACCGCTGTATCGCCTGTTCGCTGTGCACCCGCTACTGCGACGAGGTCGAAGCGGTTTCCGCGATCACCCTCGCCCACCGCGGCGCCTTCACGACGATCTCGACCGCCGACGGCCGGGCGCTGACCAACACCACTTGCGAACTCTGCGGTGGCTGCATCGACGTCTGTCCCACGGGCGCGATGACCGAGAAGCAGGCTCTGGCGTACGGCAAGCCCGAGCGCGAGCTCGAGAAGGTGCGCACGACCTGCAACTTCTGCGGCGTCGGTTGCCAGATCGACTTGAACGTCGATCGCTCGGCGAACCGGGTCGTGAAGGTGACGAGCCCGCCGCCCGGCACGACCGTCAACGACGGCAATCTGTGCGTCAAGGGGCGATTCGCCAACGACTTCATCGAGCACCCCGACCGGCTGGACACACCGCTGGTTCGGGGCAAGGACGGCCAGCTCCACCCGGCCTCTTGGGACGATGCGCTCGACCGGGTGGTCGAGGGTCTCCAGGGCGTGGCCGAGCGGCACGGCGACGATTCGCTCTGCTTCATCAGCTCGAGCCGTTGCACCGTCGAGGAAAACTACCTGATGCAGAAAATGGCCCGCGCAGCCTTCAGGACGCACAACGTTCATCAATGCGCGGCCACGTGACACGCTCCCACGGTCGCCGGTCTGGTGGCCACCTACGGGGCGGGGGCGATGACGAACTCGATCCCCGAGATTCGTGACGCCGACTTTCTGTTCGTCATCGGTTCCAACACCTCCGAGGCTCACCCCATCATCGCGATGGAGATGAAGATGGCGATCGGCCGCGGCGCCAGGCTGGCGGTTGCCGACCCGCGCGCCATCTGGATGACCCGGATCGCCGACTGGCACCTGCAGCTCCAAGGCGGCACCGACGTCTGGCTGCTCAACGCGATGGCACACGTCATCGTCACCGAGGGGCTCGAGGCCAAGGAGTTCATCGCCGCCAATACCGAGAACTTCGAGGCGGTGCGCGAGACCGTGCTGCGCTACCCGCCGGAGGAGGCGGAGAAGGTGACCGGGGTGCCCGCCGACGTGATTCGGGAGGTGGCGCGGGCCTACGCCACGACCGAGAAGGCGGGGATCTACTACACCCTCGGCATCACCGAGCACACCACCGGTACCGACAACGTCTACGCCCTGTCGAACCTGGTGCTGATGACCGGCCACCTGGGCAAGCGCTCGACCGGGATGAACCCGCTGCGCGGCCAGAACAACGTCCAGGGCGCCAACGACGCCGGCGCCACGCCGATCTTCCTGCCGGGCTACCAGCGGGTCGAGGATCCGGAGGTGTGTGCCAAGTTCTCGGACGCCTGGGGGGTCGAGCAGAAGCCGGAGCCGGGTCTCAATCTCAACGAGATGATGAAGGCGATGTCGAAGGGCGAGCTACGCGGGATGTATCTGATGGGCGAGGACATCGTCATCTCCGAGCCCAACGTGGGGCGGGTCGAGGAGGCGATGAACGAGATGGAGTTCGTCGTCGTGCAGGACATCTTCTTCAACGAGTCGTGCCGGTACGCCGACGTGGTGCTGCCGGCCGCGTGCTTTGCCGAGAAGGAGGGGGTATTCACCAACTCCGACCGGCGGGTACAGCTCGTGCGCAAGGCAGTCGACGCGCCGGGCGAAGCTCGCGAGGACTGGCGCATCCTCGTCGAGGTCATGCGGCGCGCCGGCTACCATCAGCCCGAGGACGCCGGACCGTCCGAGATCTACGCCGAGATGGCTTCGCTGACGCCGAAGTTCGCCGGCATCTCTCACGAGCGCATCGAACGCGAAGGGGGGCTGCAGTGGCCGGTCGAATCGGCGGACGCGCCGAGCACCGAGTATCTGCACAAGGACGGCATCCTGCGCGGCAAGGGGCTGTTCCAGGAGGTCGAGTACCGACCGCCTTTCGAGTGCGCCGACGCAGAGTATCCGCTGGTGCTTTCGACCGGCCGTACGCTCTACCACTACAACGCCGGCACCCAGACCCGGCGCTCCGTCGGGCTGACCACCAAGCAGCCGGAAGGGTTCGTGGAGATCCACCCCAAGACGGCGCGCCACCTCGGGGTCGGCGACGGGCAGCTGGTCGACGTGGTGAGCCGCCGCGGCCGGGTGCGCTGCCGGGCGATGGTCAGCCGCCAGGTGCGCCGCAACTCGATCTGGATGCCGTTCCATTTCCCGGAGGCGCAGACCAATCTACTGACCACCGACGCGGGCGACGCGGTGACCGGCACCGGCGAGTACAAGGTGTGCGCGGCGAAAATCGAGCCGGTGGTCGAGAGCGAGCCGCAGCAAGTGTTTCCCGGCTCGTACGCGACGGCGCCTATCGAGTAGGGCCTACCGGGCCCGCCCCGGCCCCAACAGGTGGTGTCATCGCGATCCTGTGCCGCGCTGCCGCCGTGACCGGGCCGAGGTAGGGAGTAAGATACTTCTGGCCCGCAAGGACACCGGGAGGTGTAATGAAACGCCTGATCATTTGGAGTCTGCTGGCATGCTTGTGCTTGGCGGTCCCGATACCTGCGGGCGAGGTAGTGCCGCACGGGGAGGATTTCCTCGTGAGGACGCTTGAGTTCGGCGCCAAGGGCACGGCCAGCGCGATGTCCCCCGATGGCTCGTTCGTCGTCGCTTGGGACGCTTACTTCTGCTGCATGGCGGCGCGCGGGTATGACCGGGACGGCAACACTTCTGGGTTGGTTTGGGACCTCAACCCAGGCTTCCCCGCGACTCCCGACCCGATCGACGTCAGCGCTCTGGCCGACGACGACTTCGTGGTGGTCTGGGAGACCTACAACGAGGCCTACGAACCGGTGATCCGGTCTCGGCGGTTCGCCCTCGAGGGGACGCCGTTGGGGGCGAGTGTCGACGTGACCGACGCGAGCGATGGCTCGACCAACATCCATCCCGCCGTCGATGCCTGGCCTAGCTTCTCGGGCTTTCTGGTCGTCTGGGCGCAAGAAGATCCGGCCGATCCTGGCACGGACGGGCTCGACATTCAGATCGCGGCCTTCGGCACCGCGGATGCTCCTGAGGGTCACTTCCTCGTCAACAGCTACACTCCGGGCGACCAGGATTCACCGGCACTCTCGGTCGGTGTCGATTCGAGTTTCGTCGTGACGTGGCGAAGCGTGGGGTCTCCGGGAGACGACGGCGACGGCAAGAGCATACAGGCACGCTGGTTTTCGCCGGGCGGCACTCCCGAAGGGCAGTTCCAGGTCAATACCTTCACGGTCGGTGACCAGGACGACGCCGACGTCGCCGTGGCGCCCGACGGTCGGTTCCTGGTGGCTTGGGACGGCCGGTCGGCCGCCTCCGATCTCGATCGCTCGATCCAGGGTCGGATGTACGACCCCGACCGCGTGCCTCTCGGCCCCGACTTCCAAATCAATACGACGACTCCAGAGATCCAGTCGCAGCCGGCGGTTGAAGCCCGAGCTGACGGCTCCTTCCTCGTGGTCTGGCGTTCGGCCGGCGGGGTGTTCGGCCAGGTCGTGGATGCGGATGGCGGCCTGCTCGGATCCGAGGTCGAGATCAACACGACCGAGGGGGAGGGTTTCTCCCGTCCGACCGTGGCGGGCGCGTTGAACGAGCGCTTCGTCGTCACCTGGGACTCGGATGACGACTACTACGGGCACGATCGTCGAGCGCGAAGGCTCCGCGACGCGCTATTCAGCGACGGCTTCGAGTCGGGTGACACGACCGCCTGGAGTGAAACGGTCCCCTAGGGGGTTTGAGATCGGCTAGTCGATCCTCAACCGCCCCGCGGCCGCCAGGCTGAGGAAGAGGCTGGCGACGTGGAGTGACTGGAGTAGCTCGCCATGGCGAGCGCGCTCGACAGCTTCGGCCATCGGCAGGAGCATCGAGACCAGCTCTTCGCCGGCGTCGAGCTGGGGCTCGGCGAACCGTTCGGCGCCGGTGGCGAGGTAACAAAAGGTGGTATTGGCGTGGGTGGCGGGGTTTGCGGACAGCTCGCCGACGAGCTGCCAGCGCTTGGCTTTGAAGCCGGTCTCCTCGAAAAGCTCACGGCGGGCGGTCGCTTCCGGCCTTTCGTCCGCAGTGTCGACGGCCCCGCTCGGGATCTCGAGCACGCTCTGCTTCACCCCGTGGCGGTACTGCCGGACGAGCACGAGCTCGTCACTGTCGGTGAGGGCGACGACGTTGACCCAGTCGGGGTACTCGAGGACGTAGAACGGATCGATCGCGTGGCCGCTCTCGGTGCGGCAAGCTTCTTCTCGAATCGACAGCCACGGTGGGTCGCGCACGATGTAGCGGGAGCGTTCTACGGTCCAAGCCATCTTCGGTCTCCTGACGAGCATCTTCTCACCCGTTTCGGCTGCGCCGGAGCGGTGCTGGCTAGCTCCGCGCCACGAAGACGGCGTGGCGCGAACCTCTCTCGCCGTGTGCTCGCACGGTGTGGCTGCTCGCCTCGAATCCCGCCTTGCGCAAGGTCTTGAGAAAGCGGGGGTCGGGGTGGGCCGACCAGAAGGCGGCGACTCCCTTCGGAGCGAGTGCCGCCTGGATCTGGAGGAGGCCAGGCTTGTCGTAGAGCCGTCGGTTCGACTCGAGGCACCAGGCGACCGGGCCGTTGTCGACGTCTAGGAGGATCGCGTCCCACGGTGCTTCGCGGCGGATGAGATCCCAGACGTCGGCGTGAGCGATGCGGGTCCGGCGATCGGTGAGAGCGTCGCCTTGAAGGTCGGGAAGGTAGGTGCGGTTCCACTCGATGACGCTGCCGAAGACCTCGGCGACGACGACGCGCGCGCTCGGTGGCAGTCGGTCGAGGGCGGCTCGCAGAGTAAAGCCGAGACCGAGGCCGCCGATCAACACTCGTGGCTTGCCCCCGAGATTGGCGCACGCCAGCTCGGCGAGCGCCCGCTCGGAACCGGGCGCCCGGCTCGACATCAGCTCGTCGCCGTCGAGGTAGACGAAGTAGTCGCCATCGCGCCGGTGGAAGGTGAGCTGCTGCCCGTCCGGCGTGGTGAACCGGTCGAGGGTCTCGAAGGCCTTCACGCGCGGGTGCGGCTCAGCCGGCGAGGGCCCGTAGCTGGCGGAAGCTGATCAACCGCTGCGCTCTCGGATCCCACAGGTGCTGGCGAGCGCACTTCAGGCTGCTCGAGATGGTGAGCCGGGTGACGTGGCTGAGCTCGGGGATCGAGCGGAACGTCTTCTTGAGGTTGTAGTTCGGGATCCGGCTGGCGAGGTGGTGGATGTGGTGAAAGCCGATGTTTCCGGTGCCCCAGTGGAGGATGCTGGGGAGGTCGTAAAAAGAGCTCCCCTCGATGCCGGCGCGATGGATCTCCCACTCCGGGTGCTCCCGCCAGTAGGTGTCCTCGAACTGATGCTGGACGTAGAAGAGCCAGATTCCCAGGGCGCCGCCGATGATGTTGATCGGCATTTGCACGAGGAAGAGGGCCTTGAGGCCGATCGTCTGCCACCCGACGAGCAAGACCAGTGCCAGCCCGACGTTGGTCCACATGACGCTCGCCCATTCGCGCTTCCAGCGGCGTGGAATGTCGAACGGGAAGCGGTACTTGATGAGGAATTGGTAGATCGGCCCGAGAACGAGCAGGACGAACATGTTGCGATAGAGGCGGTAGCACAGACGCCCCCACCGAGTCAGCGCCCGGTACTCGTCGACGGTCAGTGTGACGATGTCCCCGAGCTCGCGGTGGTCGAGATCGCCGGAGGTCGCGTGGTGTATGGCGTGGGTTCGTCGCCAGTACTGATAGGGCATCAACGACAGCAGGCCGAGCACCGCTCCCAACCGGTTGTTCGCCGTGGTCGAGCGAAAGAACGATCCGTGGCCGCAATCGTGCTGGAAGATGAAGAGGCGGATGAAGAGGAACGCCTGGGGTATGGCGAGCAGCAGCGTCAGCCAGTAGGAGACTTCGAGACTGCGGTACATCAGGTACCAGAGCGGCACGAAAAGCCCTACCGTGCCGAGCACCTGAAAGAGCGCTTTGCGGTTGTCAGCCAGAGAGTAGGGCGCTAGGACCCGGTTCCAATAGCGCGTCGCGTCGGTTGCGGTCGTCTGTTCGGTATTACTCGTCTGTTCGGTATTGCTCGACTGTTCGGTATCGCTCATCTGTTCGGTATTGCTCATCTGTTCGGTATTGCTCATCTGTTCGGTGTCGTCAGGATCCCCAGTGGTCCCATGGGTCAGTCTAGCAATCCTGACGCCGGTTAGGGGTGCCAGGCCTGCAAGATGCACGGTGAGGGGTGCCAGCGGGGCCAGGCGCCCACTCGCTACTCGGTGATCTGGAAGGTCACCGCCGAGGTCGTCACTCCGCCGTCGGTGCCGACCGCCTTGGCGGTGCTGCCGCGGCTCGTCGGTGTCAGCGCCTCCGCGAAGAGCGCCTCGAGCGGGTTGGGTGGCGCGCCCCGGCTGGTCACCCGCGGGCCGAGCAGCCATTGGAAGTCGATCGGCTGCTTGCTGGCGAAGACCTTGAGCACGTTGTCCCCATACGGCGGGCCGATCTGCCACATCGAGTCAGGAGTGTAGGTCTCGCCTGGCGGCACCGGCAAAGCGGTCTGGTTGCGAGGCGGCCAGAGCACGTCCCACTGGCCGTCCGGCATCAGCTCCAGCACCTGGACGTAGGCCTCTTCCTTGCCGGTGTTCTCGATCTCGAGCCGGTAGCCGACGCCCTCGGGCATGATGAGGCTGCCGCCCTCCATTCGACCGCTACCCGGCGGCTCGCATTTGCAGGTGCCGAAAGCGTCACAGTCCATGGCGCACGGCTTCACGCGGAGATCGACGGCCAGGGCGTCCGATTGGAGCTCCATCCGCCGCAGGTAGCGGTTACGTGCAAAGTCCTTCAAGTGCTGAACCAGCTGGGGTGCCGGATCGCCACTCGAGCGCGGCGGCCCCCACAACCGGCGACCGTCGACGATCGCTTCGACGACCAGTCCTTCGTCGAGCTTCCGGATGGCGACGTGAGGGGTTCCCTCGAAGGTCACAAGCTTGGTTCCGTCCTTCTCGATGGCCGCGGTCAACGCCGCTTCGAGGGCCGCCGCCTCGCCTTCGAGGCGGGCGACGATTCCCACCGGCCCGAAGCTCTGGGCGGTGACGTAGGCCCAAGCGTTGGCGACGTCCTCCTCGTAGACGGCTGGATTGATCGAGACCCGCGCCTGGAGAGGGGTGACACTTTGGATGTCGCCGCTGGTGATCGGCTCGGCGTCACGCCAGGCGGTCGTACCGGCCGGGTAGATCGCCACCCGGGTGCCCGCGAAGAGGCCCATGACACTGCCCGCTTCGAGCATCAGCTGAGTGCCGTCGCTGCTCAGCTTACCGACCTTGAAGAACGGATCCTGGACGACCGGCTCGCCCTGGAACAGACCTGCGTCGAGCTCCCCTTCGGCCTGCGGGATGTTGGACACGCCGTAGCCCGCCATCTCGTTGCGCAGTTTCTCGAAAAGCGAACGGTAGGTCTCGCGCGGGCCGAGGTCGGGCAGCGCCGATACCAGCGCGTACGACAGGGACCCGACCGGGTAGCCCTCATCGTCGCTCGCCTCGATGGCGAGCTGGTCGTGGCGCGCCGCCGAGAAAGCGACCATCGGCGCCAGTCCTTCATCGCCGACGGCGCCGCCGCGGGCGGTGGGCCCTCCTTCGAGGTAGCCGCCACCGGTCTCCTCGGACGCCTCGGCCGTCCGCTCCTGAGGCGGGCCGATCGGCGTCGAGCGGCCTCGAGCCCTCGCCTCGCCTCGGGTACCGGTCCCCGAGAAGCAGGAATCGAGGGACACCACGACTTCCCCTTTTTCGCCCACCTTGCGTCGAAGCTCGCGCAGCAGGGAGTTGAGCACGTCGTCGCGCAGGTGCCTGGCGCCGTCGTATCCCGCCGGGGGCTTGGCCGGTGCGTCATGCGGCACCAGCACCTCGTCGTAGCCGTCGATCTCGTCACTGTTGTTGTCGGTGATCTGGTGGCCGTGTCCGGAGTAGTGGAAGTACGCGAGATCGCCCGGGCCGACGGCGGCCATCAGCTGCTCGCGAAAGGCGCGCTCGATGCCGGCACGGGTGGCCTCGGCATCGGTCACCGTCTTCACGTCGAAACCCTGCGCCTCGAGGGCGGGCTGCAGGAGCTCGAGATCTCGATCGCAGGCGAGGTCGTCCCAGCCGGTGTCGGAGGCGTAGTCGGCGATCGCCACGACCAGGGCGACCCGCCGCGCGCCGTCGCCACCCGCTCTCGCACTCGGGGCGCCACCATCTTCACTCGCGGCCGCGACTTCGCTGGCACCCTCGTCCCGAGCAGCCGAACCGTCGACCGGCACCGCGGCGCCGTTACAGGCCAACATGAATACCAACGTGAGAATCGAGATCGAGCGCGATGTCGTCTCCTTCGTCATCATGACGCTCCTTGGACCTGCACCGCCTCTGTGCTTCCCGCGGCCTCGAATGCCGAGACCGCATGCGAGCGGCGGTCCATCTCCATCAGAAAGCTGCGGAGGAAGTTGAGAAAGTAGCGGTTGTAGATGCCGTTATGGTTGGTGACTACCTCGTCGGTGGTCAGGGCGGTAATGAACGGGGTCCGCTCATCGGTGCCGTCGAGCGGAATCAGTTTGGTGTCGCCGTAGACGCCGTGCGCGGGATAGATGCGGAACTCACCGAACGGGTCGTCCTCGGCCGCCTTGACCGCCGCCTCGAAGTAGTCGCACTTGCAGTCAGCGGCGCCGCGGGCCTTTGCCGCGTCGACTTCGGCGATGTCGTCGAGTCGAGCGAGTCCTCGTAGCTCTTCTTCGGAGGCGAGCTCCAGGAGGTGGGTGCGATGGCCTTCGAAGTTACCGATCGTCGTCACCATCGCTTCGGACTGCTCACCATCGCGGGTGTTCGAAAACGGGGTGGCGAAGAGGCGGCCCGTCGGGAAGGCGATGTTGGTGGCGGTATCCGAGCGCGAGGAGACCGTCACCAACACCGCCGGCTGGTTCTCGTCGAATTCAGGTATCTGCCTCGCGAGTTGATAGATGCCACTGTAGAGAGAGGCTTCGAAGGCGGGGTTGATGAGGACCACGAGATCGCCGAAGCCGCGGATCGCGTCGGGTCCGGTGCGTCCTTCGGCAGCCGCCCGCGCGAGGCGCTCGTGGAGGACTCGAGACAGCGCCGAGTAGGTCAGCGCCCCGCCGAAGCTGTGGCCGAGGATCACCAGCTTGCTCGCGTCTTGCCCGGCGGCCACCAGCTCGTCCCGCCACACCTCGAGGCGGGTGAAGAGCTCGATCACCTCGCCGGCGCCCACCCGGTGAGCGGTCGCCTTGCGATTGAAGAAGGTCGTGAGCTGAAGCCCCGGGAGACTATTCGAAAGCCCGCGCCAGCCGACGTAGACCCCGAAGACGTAACGCGGCCGGATGTCCGACGCGACCCCCTGGGAGCCGGCCTCCGCCCGAGCGTTGCGCAGGGCGTGCACCCGGTAGTCCTCGGCGTTGGCGAGCGCTTCGAGCATGTCGCGGAAGCACGCGACGTTCTGGTCGCAAACAGAAGCGTTGTGCTGCCAACCGTGGACGAAGACGACGGTCAGCACGCCGTCGTGATCGGGGCTGGCCGCCGCTTCGTCGAACTCGCGCTCGAGCGTCCCGAGCTGGTCCCGCGACCAGAACAAACCCTGGTCGTCGAACTCGACGAAGCCGACCTTGAAGCGCTCTTGGCCGCCCACGACATGAGTCTCGAGGCAGGAGCGACCCGCCGCGACACGGGCTTCTTCGCTTCGCACCAGCTCGGCGATCGACGTCTCGATCTCGCCTTCTGGAACGCGGTACGGCGCATGCGGTGTGGCCTTCAAGACGAGCAACGAACCGACGAGTCCTCCAATAGGGGCGAGCAGTAGGAGCGCCCACCGCCTGCGGGAGGTGCGCCGGATCCCGCCTACGTCGGAGCGAGCCGATCTATTCCGCTTGTCGCCAGTAGTCATGAACCGTGAACCTCTCGGTTGTCGATGGTCACCCTTCGCCTCGCGCTAACGTCAATCAACGCCAGGTCGGGACTTCTCGGTCCTGTCGGGTTTTCGAAGGGCTCATCATGCCACAACCGCCGCCGGCCGAGTCACGAGATCGCGTTCCACGACCTCACCGCCGTGTCCCGCACCCGTGGGATGGCTCCGTCGGGCAACAGGAATCTGCCGTCTTCGGAGAGCGCGATGTCGCTTCCGCAGCCCAAGGAGGCGAGGAGAGTCGGCTGGCAAGCTCGAGAAGCCGGCGCCTCGTCTACCGCGAAAGCTACTCAGTGTGGCCACGATACTCAAGAACGCGATTCTGTCGCCAGCAAGCCGGCCGCCGCCAGTCGGTCGCGGTGGCGACGGAGGCGAGCGAGCTCGGGGTCCTGAGCGCAGGCGCGGCAAGCCAGATCGACGGTCGTGGCATCGAGGCCCTCCAGGGCGATCAGCCGCTCTCGCAGATCCGGATCGGCGCAGGCGTCCTGGAACTCGAGGGCCTGGCGCACGGAGACTTTTCGCAGGGGAGCGATCCCGTCCTTGACGAGGAGGTAGAGCTTGGCCTGGACGATCCAATCGAGCAGTCGGGGGGCTCCGTATGGGGTCTCCGCCAGGAGGTTGGACAGCCGTGCGTGGGCCAGCCCCTGGGCGTTGTCGATGGCGAGTTCGGAGAGTCGAACGCGGTCAAAGGAGGTCATTCCCTCGATCGCGTCGAGCGAAAGCTCGTCGGCCTCGGTGCCCCGGCGCGAGAAGATCGAGATCCTCTCCTTCACCCAATGCAGTGCCCGGCGCGGGAAGAGACCGGTGAGAAAGGCCACCGCCGGCAGGGCGGCAAGCCCGAACTCGTCGACTCCGGGCAGCCACGAGACGATCAACGCCAGGAGCGGAGCGAAGCACATCCGGAGCCCCGCGCTGTAGTAGGTGCCGGGGTGGAGATCGCCGGCGATCAACCGCCGGAAGATGTTCTGACAGGCCCAGAGGAAGGCGCTGGTGAACGCGATCACGAGAACCAAGAGACCGAGGCGCTCGGCGCGCGGTCCGTCCGCCAACTCTCCGAGCGGCACCGTTCCCGTGAGTAGGAGATTCAGTTCCAGGCCGTCGCTGAGAATCTCGTTGCCGAACAGCAGATGCACGAAACCCAAGAGCGACAGCACGGTGACAAACAGTACCGGCAGAATGAAGGCGCGCGAGTGGAAGCTCTCGCTCGGTAGGAGAGCACGCTCGCGGCCCGCCTCCTCGTCGAGCTCGAGTATCTCCAGCACCCGCTGGTAGCGCGCCATCTTGCGGTGAATCCGAAACCGGAAGTAGGAGAAGGCGGTGAACGGCATGAAGGCGGTGAGCACCGCCACGACCACCCCTCGAATGATGACGCTGCTGGTGACCATCGAAAACCCCCCGGCGGTGAGACCCTCGCACAGCCGTCTCTGTCTCTTGGAAGACGCGGCCGTCGCCGTCTGTGGACTTCTAGTGTGGGACGATCTTCTCACGAATTCTCGCTCCGGCCTCGCTGTATACTTCCTCGAGCATCGATCACGGAAACGAGCCCGTCGCGTCCCGACGGGTCAGCGCGAAAGCCGATGGCCCCAAAGGCCAGGCGACCGCGTTTCAAGACAGAGAGAGGCCTTGTCGCGGCATCACCCTCGCGGTCGTCAAGCTGGCCGGCGGCCGGCGATCCCAGGGCCCCTTCCGATTCTGGCCGGCGAAACCGATTAGGGGGCAACATCATGGCCGAACCGAAACCGATCTCCGGGGAAAAAGCCGCCGAGGCACGGGTCGCGATCAAGCAGGCACAGGACGCACTGGCCGCCGCGCTCGTCGCGCTGAGAGAGACCCGCGGAATCCGCGACGACGGCGGCTAGGAGGTCGCCTTCGCTAGCGCTTCGGCGACTCGGCTCCGGTCGAGATCGCCGTCGCGCCAGAAACCGACGAAGCGCCGGTAGGCGTCGGCTGCGAGCTCTGGGTTGCCCGAGCGCTCGTGCAGCAACCCCTCGAAATAGAAGCTGCGGACGTAGGGCACCGGATGCGGGATGTGCTCGCTGCCGCTCTCGACGACCTTGTCGAACCAGTCGAGAGCGGCCTCGGGCCGCCCTGCCGTGAGCTCGGCACGCCCGAGATCGAACCAGATCGGCACGTGATCGGGGACGATGTGGTCGTGCACCTCGATTCCTCGAGTCGGCAGTTTGGCCGCGGCTTGGCCGAGGAGATCCACGGCTCGCTCCGGATCCTCTCGACGCAGAGCCAACAGACCCTCGAGATGCAAGAGCTGGCGCTCCTGGACGCGGTTCGGATTCTCCTCCCATCGTGATTTGAGGGTGTCGACCGCCTCATCCGCGCGGGCGGCGTCTCCGAGATCCTGGTGAGCCAGGCTTGCGAGCATCAGTCCCTGAAGCTCCGCAAACTCCTCGACGCCGATCTCGATCGCGAGCTGGGCTGCACGCAGCGCCTCGGCGGGTCGCTCCAGCTGCAGAAGCAACTCTGCAGCCCACGCATGGGCTACCGCCGCTTGGGCATCGGGTTCGCTGTAGGCGTCGGCAGCTCTCGCGAGGCTCTCGAGGGCTTGTGCGCCGTCTCCGCGGAAGAGCTCGATGCGGGATTGGGAAGCCGACCCCAGCCACAGCTCCCACGGGTCGGTCGAGTCTGCCAGCCTGTCGGCGGCAACCGACGCCTGCGACCAATCTTCGCGCATCACCGCCAGCCGCCAGACCGTCCATTGGACGAACTGGTCCAGAGGCCTCAGTTGAATCGCCTTCAGGAGCTCTTCCTCGGCTTCCTCGTGGCGCCCTTCGACAGTCAGGAGGTTAGCGAGACCGGTCCGGTTGTACCAATCATCGGGAGCTTCCAGCAGCCGGCTCGAGAGCACTGCGTGGGCCCTTTCGAACCGGCCCTGCGCCGCGAGGACCCAGGCAGTCGTGGTGTACATCGGGTTGTACGGGTGGTCTTTGGCGATCAGCTCCTCGAACAGCTCGAGCGCTTCGTCGAAACGCTCGAGAAACACCATCCGGTTCGCCATGTTGGCCCGCAGTCTGCCGACCTCCGGCCGTTCCTCGATCGCACGTTGATAGGTATCGATGGCCAGTCCGTAAGTCGCCCAGCGTGCCCCGTAGTACGAAGCCTCGATCTCGAGTCGAACTCCGACCGGCAGGTGTTCGCGCTCGTCGAGCGCCCTTCGCAGGTAGTCGCGGGCTTCGGCCGCATGACCGATGTTGCGATGGAAGCGCCCGAGGTTGACCAAGGCCAGCGCGAACTTCGGGTCGATCGTCACCGCCTGCTCGAGCAAGGCGATCGCTTCCCGATCCCGAGCCCGTCGCTGCAGGTCGTTGGCTTCGGTGTAGTAGCGCCACGCCTCTTGAGAATCGGTGGTGACCGCCTGAATGGTCTCCGGCAGGCCGGGCGAAATCGATACCTCGAAGCGATCGCGGATGGCGGCCGACAGCTCGTCGACCACCTCGAAGAGACTTTCTTCGCCGCGACCTTGAAAGCGGCCCGAATCGAGAACTCTTCCGGTCGCGAGGTCGTCGATCGAGAAGGAGATCTGCAGCACCTCACCCTGCCGCAGGTAACTGCCGCGCACCAGTGCCCCGACGCCGGCGGCCTCGGCGATCCCCTGAACGATATCGAGCCCCAGCTGACGCTCGTCGAGAACGCCGAGCTCGTCGAGGATTTGATGAACCCTGCTGGTGCTGAGCACTTCGATGCCCGGAGACTGGGCGAGATCGGTGACCAGCATCTCGGCGATGCCGGTCCGCATCCAGTCGACGAGCTCGTCGCCGCTCGCGTTGTCGAAGAAGAGGACCGCGAGCGACGGCCGCTCACCGGTCGGCGCGGTGGTCGGAAGCTCGACAGCGGGCCGCACGAAGAGCCAGGCGACGACCACCAACGCCAGGGCGCCGAGCGCGAAGGCGATCCACCGCCAAGCGCGAACGGGAACGACGCCCGCGACCATCGTCCGGGTGTCGCCCGCACCGAGCTCCGCCAACAGCTCGCCGGCGTCCCGGTAGCGACTCTCCCGGTCTTTCGACAGCAGCTTCTCGACGACTGCGGCCTTGTCGGCCGGAACGTCGGCGGCCAGCGGCGGGGGCTCCTCGTTGAGGATCGCGAAGATCGCCGTCTGGGGGTCGCCACCCTCGAACGGTCTGCGGCCGGCGAGCATCTCGTAGAGCACGGTGCCGAGCGACCACAGGTCGGAGCGCTGGTCCGCCGTTTGGCCACGCGCCTGTTCGGGGGACATGTAGGCGGGTGTCCCGAGGGTGCTGCCGGCCTTTGTGAGGTCGGCATCGCCACCGACCTTGGCGACCCCGAAGTCGAGAAGGACAGGGCGTCCCGAATCGGTCAACAAGATATTGGCGGGCTTGATGTCGCGATGGACGATGCCGGCTTCGTGGGCGCGCCGAAGGCCCCGGGCGAGCTGCCGGGCGATTTCAAAGGCCTCCGGATGCGACATCGGGCCGTTCCGAAGGCGCTGCTTGAGGGTCTCGCCCTTGTAGTAGGCCATGACGATGTAGAGCCGGCCGTCGTCGGTCTCGCCGAGGTCGTGGATGTTGCAGATGCTCGGATGCTCGAGTGCCGAGGCGGCCCGAGCCTCGCGCAGGAATCGCTCCTTGGCCTTCGGATCGCGGCCGTATTCGGGGGGCAAGAACTTGAGCGCTACGCGGCGCCCGAGCCGGGTGTCCTTCGCCTCGTAGACCACCCCCATGCCCCCGGCGCCGACCAATCGGACGATCTCGTAGGGACCGATGAGACTGCCGGCTCCGTGCTCCAGAACCTCCGTGCGATCCGCCGAGCTGTCTTCGATCAAGTCGGCAGCTGCGTTCTCGACCGAACCGTCGAGGAACGAGCCCGACCTCTGGTCCGCCTCTAGCATCTTCTCGACCTGAGCGCGGAGCTCCTCGTCGTTGCCGCACGCCTCGTCGAGGTAGCGGCTGCGGGCGTCGCCGGCAAGCTCGAGAGCACGGTCGAAGATCGGCTCGAGCCGACGCCACTGAGCGGAGTCGAGAGAGCGGCTCACCGCGGGCTCACCCCGTGGGCTCGAGCGCGGACAACAAGAAGGCTCGCGCCTTGCGCCAGTCGCGTTTGACCGTGCGCTCGGAGGTGCCAATCAGCTCGGCCGTCTCCTCCACCGTGAGCCCGCCGAAGAACCGCAGCTCGACGATCTTGGCCAGCCGTTGGCTGAGCGAGCCGAGGCGGCTCAGAGCCTGGTCGAGGGCCAGCATCTCGACCGTCGCCGCCGGGCGGCCGACGCGGCCTTCGTCGAGACTGACCAGCACCTGGTTGCCGCCTCGCTTCTGAGCGGTCTTGCGGCGCGCGTAGTCGACGAGGATGTGACGCATCGCGACCGCCGCCACCGCCAGGAAGTGATTGCGGTCCTGCCAGTCGGTGTCCATCTTGGCGGCGAGCTTGAGATAGGCCTCGTGGACGAGCACCGTGCTGTTGAAGGTGTTGCCGGGTCGGCGGCGCCGCAGTTGGCGATGGGCGACCTCGCGCAGCTGGTCGTAGACCAGCGGCAAGAGCTGATCGACAGCATCCTGGTCCCCGCGACGTGCCGCTGCGAGCAGCAGCGTGATCTCTCCCGGGTCTGTCATGGCCCCGCCCCGACTGTTCGATGTTCAAACAGCTGCGAGGCTAACCTCGACAACCGGCGAATTCAAATGCCGAACGGGCAACATGACGAGAGTCACCGCAACCGCGGCTATCGAGGTGTGCGGCAATCGTGTATGGTGCGCCTCCCCGCCCGGCCTTGGCTGCCCCCCAACGCCGCTTTCCGGAGATAGACCATGGCACCCTCCGTCCGTTCGGACCTACGCAATCTGGCGATCATCGCCCACGTCGATCACGGCAAGACGACACTCGTCGACTCGATGCTGTGGCAAAGCGGCATCTTCCGCGACAACGAGGAGGTGAGGGAGCGGGTCATGGACTCGATCGACCTCGAGCGCGAGAAGGGCATCACGATCATGGCCAAGAACACGGCCATTCAGTTCGGCGACACGCGGATCAACATCGTCGACACGCCCGGTCACGCAGACTTCGGTGGCGAGGTCGAGCGTACCCTGAAGCTGGTGGATGGCGTTCTCCTGTTGGTCGACGCGAGCGAGGGGCCGCTGCCGCAGACCCGCTTTGTTCTGCGCAAGGCGCTCGAGGCCGGTCTGGCGCCGATCGTCGTGATCAACAAGATCGACCGCCCCGATTCGCGCGTCTCGGAGGTGGTGGACGAAGTCTACGATCTCTTCATCGAT
The DNA here is from genome assembly GCA_945787575.1 of Thermoanaerobaculia bacterium. Classification (GTDB taxonomy): domain Bacteria; phylum Acidobacteriota; class Thermoanaerobaculia; order Multivoradales; family JAHEKO01; genus CALZKB01. Next base: position 91,567 of record CALZKB010000006.1, read on the forward strand.
CTCGATGCCAACGAAGAGCAGATCGACTTTCCGGTGCTCTTCGCGGTCGCCCGCGAAGGCATCTGCCGGACCGAGGCGGACGGCCCCGATCAGACCTTGCTGCCGCTGTTCGAGCAGATCCTCGAGACCGTACCGCCCCCCGCCTACGAGCCGGGCCACCCGCTTCAGATGCTGATCACGACGCTCGGCCATGACGACTACGTCGGCCGCCTCGGCATCGGCCGGGTGTTCGAGGGTGAGATCGCCAAGGGTCAGACGATCGCCCGCTGCCGGCTCGACGGCACCGTCGAGACGGTCAAGGTCGCCCACCTCTACGGCTACGACGGGCTCGACCGCGTGGCGATCGACAGGGCCGGACCAGGCGACATCGTGGCGGTCGCCGGTTTCGACGAGGTGGCGATCGGCGAGACCTTCTCCGATCCGGACGATCCGCGACCGCTGCCCGCGATCCAGATCGACGAGCCGACGCTCGCCATGGTCTTCTCGGTCAACGATTCACCGGTCGCCGGTACCGAAGGCAGGCACGTCACCACCAACAAGATCCGCGAACGGCTCGAGCGGGAGACGTGGACCAACGTCTCGATCCGTCTCGAGGAAGCGCCCGGCGGCCGTGGCTTCAAGGTCTCGGGCCGCGGCGAGCTTCAGCTCGCGATTCTCATCGAGATGATGCGTCGTGAGGGCTACGAGTTCTCGGTCGGAAAGCCTGAGGTGCTGACCCGCCACGACGAGACGGGCGGGCTTCAAGAGCCGATGGAGACACTCACCATCGACTGCCCCGAAGAGTTCGTCGGCGCCGTCACTCAGAACCTCGGCCCCCGCCGTGGCCGGATGATGAACATGACGAACCACGGCAGCGGTCGGGTGCGAATCGAGTTTCGTGTGCCGTCGCGAGGCCTCATCGGATTCCGTACGGAGTTCCTCACCGAGACCAAGGGGACCGGCATCATGAATCACCTGTTCGAGGATTTCGACCTCTGGCAGGGCGACATTCCGCAGCGCACGACCGGCGCGCTCATCGCCGATCGCGCCGGCCGCGTGACCCCGTTCGCGATCGAGCACCTTCAGCCCCGCGGGATCTTCTTCATCTCTCCCGGAGACCAGGTTTACGAAGGGATGGTCGTCGGCGAGCACTCGCGGCCGAGCGACCTCGACGTCAATATCACCAAGGAGAAGAAGCTCACCAACATGCGCGCGGCCTCCGCCGATGAGCTGGTGCGCCTGGTTCCGCCGACGCTGCTCTCCCTCGAGCAGGCGATCGAGTTCATCGCCGAAGACGAGCTGATCGAAGTGACGCCGAAGGCCTTCAGGCTCCGCAAGAGGATCCTGAAGGCCAATCAACGCAAGTAGTCGGCCGGTAGGTTCTTGCCGCTCGGGCTGAGAGACCGGGAGCGCCAGTCCCCCGGCCAGCCGCGGAAAGACAGCTCTATTCCACTTCGAACTCGGTCTCCGAGATCGTGCGGTTGCCGCTCTTCTCGATGGCGATCACCTCGACCTTGTAGGTCCTGCCGCGCTGCAAGAACTCGGAGGGGACGGTGACGCTGGTCTGGCGGTTCCCCATGTCGGCGCGGAAGACTCTCAGAGTCGGCTCCTCGCGCTCGACGATGATCTCGTAGCTCTTGATCCGGCTACCCGAGGGGTTGGGCACGAGCTCCCACTCGATGGCCGCATCGCCGATCTCGAGAGTTCCCTCTTCCTCTGGGGAGACAATCTCCGGCGCGGCGGGGATCTTGTGGGTGAGGCGGGCGCCGCCGAACAGACCCGCGCCCTCGGTCGTCCTCCCGCGGAAGAAGTAGACGCCGGGCGGGAAGAGCTCGAGGAACTCGGCGAGCGGTTGATCTTCGAACGAAGGCTCGGAGCTTTCGATGAAGAACTCGGTGATGCCCTGGACGCCGACGTTGCCGGTGGCGGCGACTCCCATCACCCTGCGGCCCCTGGGGTCGAAGATCTCCATCGTGTCCCAGTCCTCGCCGTCGAGAAAGATCTGGACCCCGGCGTCGCCGTCGGTGTCGTTGAGCTCGATGTAGATCGCCGTTTCGTCGAGCCGGACCGCCCAGGCTTCGGGCGCGGCGACCCCCGCGAAGAGCGCAACGGCAGCCGCGGTAACCAACCAAGGTCTTGCGTACTTCATCTCACAGTCTCCTTTCGGCGCGGGGCGCCCGGGCCCGGAAGTGAACCCCTGATCGACGCCCGCGGTCGGGTTGTTTCTGACTTAGATGCCGGAGCCCCAGGAATCCTTCGGCTGCGGGACGGGGCCCGGCCCGAACGAGAGGAGTAAGCAGGGGTCTCGCACTAGGATAGGGGGATGTCCCCGTCTTCACCTGCGATGGCCGACCCGAGCGGCGCGGAACTCGAAGCCGTCCGTGCCTTCGTCCGCTCGGTCTACGAGCTCGACGGTGAGCTCGAGCGGCTGGGTGGAGAGAACCTCAACGTCGCGATCGCCGAGGGCGACCGCCGACTGGTTCTCAAGATCGCAATGCAGGGACAGACCCCCGAAGAGCTCGAGTTCGAGCACGCTCTTGCCGAGCACATCGCCCGATCCGAGGTCGCGCTGAGCGTCCCGCGGACCATCGCGGCGGCCGATGGATCCTTGGTGTCGACGTTCGTCGACCCCGCCGGGACCTACCGGCCCGCTCGTCTCACCCGCTTCGTCGGCGGCGCGCCGTGGCGCTGCGTGGCCGCGCCCTCCGCCGATCTCAGGCGCGATCTCGGTCGCCGACTCGCCGCGCTCGACCTCGCGCTCGCCGACTTCGCCCACCCTGTCGCCAAGCGCAGCCACCGCTGGGATCTCACCCGGGCGGGGCGCCATCGCAGCAAGGTGTCGGCGGCCCCGGACCCCGAACGTCGCGACCTGCTCGACGCGGCGTTCCGGACTTTCAACGCGGTGGCGCGGCCCCTACTGCCCGAGTTGCGGCGCTCGGTGATTCACGCCGATGCCAACGATGAGAACGTCCTCGTCGACGATGGGCGAGTCGTCGGTCTCGTCGATCTCGGAGACGCTCTCGACAATCCGGTGATCTGTGAGCTCGCTATCGCCTGCGCCTACACGATGCTCGGCTGCCCGGAGCCTGCGGCGGCGGGTGGTGACCTGGTGGCCGGCTACCACCAGGTTCGACCTTTGAGCCCCGAGGAGCTCTCCGCGCTCACCGGGCTCGTTCTCGGCCGTATCGCGGCGAGTCTGGCGATCGCCGCCGACCGCCGGCGGGCGCACCCGGAGCACGCCACCTACTACACGACGGAGCCCGCCGCCTGGGAGCTGCTCGAGCGCCTCGTCGCTGCAGGTCCGCGGCTGACCCGCGAGGCGTTGGTTCGGCAGGTCGAGCCGGCCCCGCCGTCGCCACTGACCGTCGAGCTGCTGCTCGCCGATCGCCGCCGCCTCCTCGGTCCCTCGCTCAGCGTCTCCTACGCCGACCCGCTGGTGATCCTCCGCGGCCGCGCTCAGTACCTCTTCGACGCCGACGAGCGCCCCTACCTCGACCTCGTCAACAATGTCTGCCACGTCGGCCACTGCCATCCGCGGGTGGTGGCGGCCGGCCAGGCCCAGATGGAGCGCCTCAACACCAACACCCGCTATCTCCATCCCGGCCTCGGCGAGTACGCCGAACGGCTTTGTGCAACCCTGCCCGCCGAGCTCGAGGTCTGCTATTTCGTCAACTCCGGCAGCGAGGCCAACGAGCTGTCGCTGCGACTCGCCCGCGCCGCCACCGGCCGCCGGGATCTGCTCGTCGTCGAGGGCGCCTACCACGGCCACACCTCGTCGCTCGTCGAGGCCAGCCCCTACAAGTTTCTCGGCCCGGGGGGCAGCGGTCGGTGCGAGCCCTGGATCCACACCGTGCCGATGCCCGACAGCTTCCGCGGCCGGTTCCGCGGTGACGGCACCGGGGAAGCCTACGCCGAGACCGTGCGCGAGGAGCTCGCTCGAACCGAGAGCGAGATCGGAGCCTTCATCATCGAGCCGCTGCTCGGCTGCGGTGGGCAGATCGTCCCTCCGGAAGGCTATCTGGCCGCCGCTTTCGATCATGTGCGCGCCGCCGGCGCGGTGGCGATCGCCGACGAGGTGCAGGTCGGCTTCGGTCGGGTGGGCAGCCACTTCTGGGCCTTCGATGCGCAAGGGGCGCGTCCCGACGTCGTGACGCTCGGCAAGCCGATCGGCAACGGACATCCGATGGCCGCCGTCGTCACCACTCGCGCGATCGCCGACGCTTTCGCCAACGGAATGGAGTTCTTCAGCACCTTCGGCGGCAACCCGGTGTCGTGCGCCATCGGCCTGGCGGTGCTCGAAGTGATCGCGGACGAAGGCCTGCAGCAGCGCGCGCTGGAGCTCGGAGAGCTCTTCCTCAGAGGCTTCGAAGAGCTCGCCCAGCGCCACGAGCTGATCGGCGACGTAAGGGGTCTCGGACTCTTCCTCGGCGTCGAGCTGGTGCTCGACCACGACAGTCTGGAGCCCGCCGCTGCCGAGACCGCAGCGATCGTCGAACGGATGCGGAAGCGGGGCGTTCTCATGGCGACCGATGGACCGCTGCGCAACGTTCTCAAGGTCAAACCTCCGATGGTGCTCGATCGAGGGGACATCGAGATGACTCTCCGCGGCCTCGACGACGAGCTCTCGCGCCTTGGCTGAGGGCGACCGCTCGCCGCGGCGGCAGGCCGACTTCGGCACCCTCACCCGGGTAGCGATCAAGGAGGTCCGCGCGGCGTTCGAGAGCGCGGAGGCGATCAGAGGCCAATGGGCGGCGCTGCGCTTCACCGCCGCTCCCGACTTCGATCGCGCCGTCGCCGAGGGTGAGACGTTCGTCTCCTTGCTCGCCGAGCGCGGAATCTCCGTCGAGAGAATGCCGGCGTTCGCCGGCACGGGGATGGACTCGCTCTACGTGCGCGATGCGACGGTGTTGACCGATCGCGGCGCCATCCTCTGCCGGATGGGCAAGAGGGCCCGGAGCGGGGAGCCGCTCGCCCAGGCGGCCTTCCTCGAGAGTCTGCGAGTCCCCGTGCTCGGAGCGATCGAGGAGCCGGGGACTCTCGAGGGCGGCGACGTCGCCTGGCTCGGTCCGCGCACCGTGGCCGTCGGTCACGGCTACCGCACCAACGCGGAGGGCATCCGTCAGCTCGAGTCGATGCTCGGGTTGGCGGTCGACGAGGTGCTGGTCGTGGCGTTACCTCACTACCGCGGGCCGGAGGATGTCTTCCACCTGATGTCGATCTTGAGCCCGCTCGGTCCCGATCTCGCCCTCGTCTTCTCGCCGTTGATGCCGGTGCCGTTCCGCCGGGAGCTGCTCGCCCGCGGCTTCAGGTTGGTCGAGGTGCCGGACGAGGAGTTCGAGACCCTCGGCTGCAACTGCTTGGCGATCGACCCGCAGACCTGTCTGCTGGCGGCCGGCAACCCCAAGACCCGCCGGCGGCTGGAGGCGGCCGGGATAGAGGTCCTCGAATACTCGGGGCGCGAGATCTCGATCAAGGGCGGCGGCGGACCGACCTGCCTGACACGACCCCTCGAGTGGAGCTGATTCCACGAACCCCGTAGTCGGGGGACCCGGGGCCACGGGTCCCCCGACTACCGGATCCCTCGCACTGAATCGATCACGTCTTCGTGCGGCGGTCGGATCGGCTGTCTGTCGTCTCCGAAACCTCGAGTGGCCGGATGCCGAAGGTCCCGAAGCGGGAGCCGACGGCGTAGGCGAGGGAGAAGACCGGACCGCCGATGCAAAACACCGCCCACGGCGCGTACTCGACCGTCGGTACCCCCAGAGTCGTAGCCATGAAGATGCCCGAGACGGTCCACGGCATCAACGCTTCCACGACGGTCACCGAGTCCTCGAGGCTTCGCGACAGGTTCTCGGGGGCGAGCCGGCGCTCGCGGAAAGCGTTCTGGAACATGCCGCCGACGATCAGGGCGGTGACCCCAGCGTGGCTGGTGAGCGAGATCATCGTCATTCCCGCGGCGACGGTCGCGACGATCAGGCCGAAAGTCGACCGAACGACCGAGAGCAGAGCGCCGAGGATCCGATCGAGCGCGCCGGAGACATCCATCGCCGCGGCGAGCAGGAAGGCGGCGATGACCACGATCAAGGTGTTGGCCATCGAATAGAGACCGCCCCGGTCGATAAGCCTGAGAAAGAGGGCGCTCAGCTCGCTCGGTTCGTGGCCGAGCGCCTCGAGCATCGCCGGCTCGAAGCCGCTGACGGCGGCGGCCAGCACCTGCTCGATTCCGAGCCCCTGGAGGACGACGCCGAGGACCATCGCGACGAGGGATGAGGCGGCGAGCACGAGCGCCGGCGGCCGCCGGAGCGCGACCCCCACGAGCACCAGCGCGATCGGCGCCAACGCCCATGGCCCGATCTGAAAGACCCGCTCGATCTCTGTCAGCAGTCGTTCGGCTTGCGCCGGACGCCCGTCACCCGGCGCGCCGCCGGCGAGGGTGAAGACACCGAGTGCGACGAAGAATGAAGGCAATGCGGTGTAGAGCATGTGCCGGATGTGCGTGTAGAGATCGGCGCCCGCGCCGAGGGCGCAGATGTTGGTCGAATCCGAGAGCGGCGACATCTTGTCGCCGAAGTAGGCGCCGGAAACGACGGCTCCGGCGGTCGCGGCGAGCGGCGCCTCGAGGGCCGCAGCGGCGCCCATCAGCGCCACTCCGAGAGTCCCCGCCGAGCCCCACGAGGTGCCGGTGCCGAGCGACATGGCCGCGGTCACGAGGAATGCGGTGACGACAAAGAAGCGAGGGTCGACGAGCTGGATCCCCCACGACACGAGCAGCGGGATGGTCCCTGAGCAGACCCAGGTGCCGATGAGCATGCCGATGGCGAGCAAGATCAGCACCACCGGCAGGACGGCCGCGAGCTTCTCACCGGTCGAGCGCTCGACGGCTGCCCAGCCGGCACCCTGACGCCGAGCGACGAGACCGGCCACGGTCGCCGCCGCCAGCATCGAGGCGATCAGGACCTCGGTACTCAGGCTCCAGACCAGCGCCCCGGTCGTGAAGCAGGCGAGCAGCGTCAGAAGCGGCAGCAGGGCCACTGCGAGCGTCAACTCGCAGCGCGGGACCGTTTCTTCGATGGCGTCCACCGCCGGAACGCCTCGGAGGCTACCGACAGCCCGCTACTCGGTGTCCGGGTCCGGAGCGACCGACAAGATCTTGAGGTACTCGCAGAGGACGAACTCGTCGGGCTCGTGGTCCTCGTCGAAAGCGCGGATGCCGGCGACGGTGACCCTGCTGCCCCTGCGGAGGTGAATCACTCGTCGAACCGTCTCGCCGCGGCAGGCTATCGGAATCAGCGCACTGATCTCGTGAGAGGGATGCTGCACCAAGAGACTGAACAGCACTTCCGTCTTGCCGCGGTAGGTGGCGATCTCCGGCTCGCCTGCAATCTCGCCGGACAGAACCTCCGTCTCGATCTCAGGTTCGAACTCCCTTTCAGGTAATGCGGGATTGTCGTACACGCCCGTTTCCTTCTTGGCCCTCTCAGTCCCCGAACAGCCCTCTGGAGCGCTTCCTCCGGCCGGCCTCTGACCGAGGGAGACGAGAGCCGCTCCCTGAATCTACCGGTTTTGAAGCCGTTCGTCAGCTCCGCGCCGCGGTCGGCCGGCACGGGGTCGGCCGGATTGCTAGGTCGCGCCCAGCGCCTCGTCCAGGTCGGCCGACAGCGCGCTCGGATCCTCGAGGCCGACCGACAGTCGTACGAGCCCCGCGGGCAGGCCGTGGCGAGCGAGACCCTCGGCGTTGTCGCCGCGATTCGGCGCGAGAACGAGACTCTCGACCCCTCCCCAGCTGACGCCGATTCGAAATCGGGAGAGGCGGTCGACGACGGACGCGACATCAGCTGCGGAGTCGCTGTCGATCTCGAAGCTCAAAACCCCCGAGAAGCCGGTGAGCTGACGCTCGAGAAGCGCTGGATTAGCCGTGAGCGCCGGGTGGTGAACGGCCCGGACCCGCGAATGCTCGGCCAACCCTCGGGCGACCGTCAGCCCGCTCTCGTGGTGACGGCGCATGCGCAGGGGCAGAGTCCGCAGACCTCGGTTCAGGAGGAACGCGTCCCAGGGGGCGAGGGCGGCGCCGCCGAGGAGGAAACCGCGGTGGAAGATCTGCTCGAGGAGCTCTTCCGAGCCGACGACGGCCCCCGCCACCACATCGCTGTGACCGCCGACGTACTTAGTGGCCGAATGGACGACCAGGTCAGCGCCGAGCTCGAGCGGCTTCTGGAATAGCGGCGAGGCCCAGCTGTTGTCGTGGACCGTCAGGGCGCCGTGTTCGTGAGCGACCGCGGCGACCGCGGGCAGGTCGACGACGCGCATGAGCATCGTGCCGGGACTCTCGACCCAGACCAGCTTCGTCGTCGGCCGCAGCGCTGCCGCTACCGCCTCCGGGTCGAGCTCGAGCAGGAGGTCGTGCTCGACGCCGAAGCGTTCGAGGTGGCGCGCCAACTTCAGGGTCGGCCCATAGGTCTGATTGACGAAGAGGACGTGATCACCGGCCGCGAGTGTCGCTTGCAGCACCGCGCTGATCGCCCCCATCCCCGAGCCGAAGCACTTTGCGGCCTTACCCCTCTCGAGCCTGGCGAGCTTGTCCTCGACCGCTTGAACCGTCGGGTTGCGGCCACGGGTGTAGACCGTCTGCCGAAACTCGTCGGCCAGCCCGGCTCCGAGATCGGCGTGCGAGCCCTGAGCGAAGAGTGAGGTCTGGACCACCGGGGGTGCCAGCGCCCCTCCCTGGGCAGCGACATCTTCGTCGTGACCGAGACAGGTCAGCTCGTCGGCCGGGTCGATCTGAGGGAGTGAATCCGCCATCGGCGCTCTTCGTGAGCCGCGAGTATAGCCACGGGACGGAGTAGGATCGCCGACATCGTGCCCCGTCGAGCCCGCTCAGTCTGTGCCCTGGCACTCGTCGCGACCTGCTTCGGCTGCATCCCGCTCGCCCCCGACGGACCGGAGCTCGCGGTGTTCGCGGCTGCCAGTCTGAGCGGCCTCGGGCCGGAGCTGGCCGCGGAGTTCGAGGCGGCGCGCGGTGTGCGTGTCATCTTCAATTTCGCGAGCTCGAATGCTCTGGCCCAGCAGATTCTGGCGGCACCGGTCGCCGACCTGTTCATCTCGGCCGATCGCGCCTGGGTGGATGTCCTGGAGCAAGCGGGAGTCACCGTTGGTGGCGGGCGCGATCTCTTTGGCAACAGGCTGGTCGCCATCGCCAACCGCGACGTGGCCTGGCGCGCGGAAACGCCGCGCGAGCTCGCCGATCTCGAGATCCGCTTCTTGGCCGTAGCCGACCCGGACGCCGTGCCCGCCGGTCGCTACGCTCGAGCTGCGCTCGAACAGATCGACGTCGCCGGCGTCACGCTTTGGGACCACTTCGCCGCTGCTCGCGTACCGACCCTCGACGTGCGCGCTGCCCTGGCCCTGGTCGCCTCGGACCCCGAGATCGTCGGCGTCGTCTACCGCACCGATGCGATGAGCTCGGACCGGGTTCGGATTCTTTGCGAGCTCGACCAGCCGCTCGAGGCGCCGCCGATCGCCTATCGGGCCGTCCTCGTCGCCGGTGGGGACCCCGAGCTGGCCGGTCGGTTTCTCGACTTTCTCAACCGCCCGGAGGCGCGCGCGATCGCCTCCCGGCACGGTTTCGAGCCGGAGCCGTGATCGAGATGCTGCCGGTGCTCGTCCTCACTTTGCGAGTGGCCGCTCTCGCGACTCTCGGAGTCGCGGTCCCGGCGGTCGCGTTCGGCTATCTCCTGGCCCGACGACGTTTTCCCGGTCATCGTGTGCTCTCCGCCCTCGTCGGCCTGCCGCTCGTGCTGCCACCCACTGCCGTCGGCTTTCTGCTGCTGCGCCTGCTCGCGTCGAAAGGACCGTTGGGGCGCGAGACCCTGGGGTTCGACATCGGGGTTCTGCTGACCTGGAAGGCGGCGGTTCTCGCCGCCGCGGTGATGTCGCTGCCGCTCGTCGCCCGCACCGCCCGCGTCGCCTTCGAAGCGGTCGACCCGCGGCTCGAAGCGATGGGCCGGACTCTCGGTTACGGACCGGTAGAGACCTTTCGCCGGATCACCCTCCCTCTCGCCGCGCGAGGCCTCGCGGCCGGTGTCCTGCTGGGCTTCACTCGGGCGCTCGGCGAGTTCGGAGCGACGGTGATCGTCGCCGGCAATATCCCGGGACGTACTCGGACCCTCGCCTCGGCGATCTTCAGCGCCCAGCAGGCGGGAGCCAGCGGACGAGCCGATGCTCTGATCGCCGTGGCTCTGGTGACCGGGTTCCTCGCGATTCTCGTCGCCGAGCTGCTGAGCGATCGACAGGGGGGCGGTCGATGAAGAACCTCCATGTCGATCTCGAACTGCCGCTCGATCGCTTCACGCTGCGAACGGAGTTCGTCGCGACTGCCTCCGTCACCGGCCTCTTCGGTCCCTCGGGCGCTGGCAAGACGAGCGTCCTCGAGACGATCGTGGGGCTCCGGCCCGAGGCATCCGGGCGAATCGCCTTCGACGACGAGGTGTGGTTCGACTCGAAGCGCTCGCTCCGAGTGCGGACGGAAGATCGCGGGATCGGCTACGTTCCTCAGGATTCGCTACTCTTCCCCCACTGGGACGTACGCGCCAACTTGCTCGCCGGGTCACGCCGCTCGATTGAGGCGGGGGTCGACCCGGCGCCGGTGCTCGCCGGCGTGATCGATGCGCTCGAGCTGACGTCGCTGCTCGAGCGTTCGGTGACGACGCTGTCGGGCGGCGAGCGGCGGCGGGTCGCGATCGGACGGGCGCTCGGCTCGGCTCCCCGGATGCTGTTGCTCGACGAGCCACTTGCCTCTCTCGATCTGCCGCTTCGGCGAAGGCTCTTGCCGATGCTCCGTCGGGTCTGCACCGAGCTCACGGTGCCGATGCTCCTCGTCTCGCACGAGCCCCTCGAGATCCAGGCGCTGTGCGATGAGGTCGTCGCTCTCGACCGGGGGCGCACCCTCGCTCAAGGGCCGCCGGCCACTGTGCTGACCGACCCGCGGGTCTTTCCGCTCGCCGAATCCAGTGGCCTGGCCAACGTGCTTGCCGGTCGAGTCATCGACACCGTCGGCGACATCGGTCGCATCGCGGTCGGAGGCGCCGGAGGCGGAGGTCTGGAGATCGTCGCGAGCCCGGTCGCCGCTGCTGCAGGCGCCGACGTGCTCATCGAGCTTCCCGTCAATCAGATCCTCATCGCCGTCGAGCGTCCGAACGGCCTGTCTGCCCGCAATCTCTGGCCGGCGGTCGTCCGCACCATCGAGCCCCGGGGTGCCCTCGCCCTGGTGACCGCCGAGCCGACCGGCGGTGGCGAGCCGTTGATCGTCGAGCTGACGGAGGCGACGCCCGCCGAGCTCGATCTTGCCCCCGGCCGCGCGATCCACCTCGTCTTCAAGGCGACTTCGTGCCGCGTCTACGGAGGCCGTGACCCGGAGCCTGACGGCTAGCGGATATCGATCGGTGGCCGACTATTCGACGACGAGCTCGATAGTCGGTGCTGGAGCTTGGTGAGAACCGAACCAGCACTTGCCTTCGATCACCATCTCGAACTCGACCAAGTAGACCCCCGGCTCGTCGAGAGCCGGGAGCTCGACCTCGAGCTTCAGCTCGTGATCGGGAGGGAGGTCTTTGGGCAGACCGGCGCGGAGCCAGTCGAGATCGATCAAGGTCGGGGGCTCGCCGGCCTGATAAAGGTGCCCGCCCAGCCGAGTCCAACCTTCTCGATTCTCGTGGTGATGACCGAGCCAGAGAGTGTCGCCGCCGTTCCGGACCCAGAGCTCGACGATCGCCGATTCGCCGCTCGACTTGCAGATTCGCCTTCGGCCCGCTAGGGAGATCTCGGCGCTCAGGGTTCGCGGCGTCCGCGTCGTCGGCGTCATCGAGCCCTTGTAGAGGAACAGGAAGTGCTCGTTCTGAAGCGCGTTGCACAGGTTGCTCCAGTAGTGAATGAAGCCCTTCCCTGTCATGAAGCTGCCGATGTCACGAGCCTCGATCTCGACGAGCGCGTGGACGCTCGCTGGGATCACCGCGGCCTCGCGAAAGCCGCACTCCTCGGCCAGCTCCACGAGCTCCTCGACGACGATGTCGTTCTCCAGCACACCGCTCTCGGACTCCTGAACGCTGACCGGGTGCAGGGAGTGGTCCTGGCCCGGCTCGCGCATCCCGACGATGCCGTCGGGGCGCAGGATGCGGGCGAACTCCGAGAGCATCGCGCGCTGATTGGGCACGTGGTGAAAGGCGTCGTTGATGAGGACCTTGTCGCAGCAGCCGTCGGCCAGAGGAAGGCGGTGGCCGTCGTAGGCGACGAACTCGGGCTCGAGCTGCCAGTCGGTTCGCGGATCGCTCTCGAACAACTTGCGGCCAAGCTCCAGCGCCGTGGGCGAGACGTCGACCGAGATCGTCTGACAACCGAACCGATGGATAAGGTGCGACATCCAGCAGGAGCCAGCGCCGAAATCGACGACGACGTCGGAAGGCGACAGCCGGACCCCCTTGAACAGCACGCCCAGGCTGAACAGGCGGGTGGCGAACTCCTCGGGCTCGGAGAACGGCTTGTTCATCAGGAATTCGTTGTCCGAGAAGTTTCGGAAGTACTTCTCGGCGGCGGCGTTGTAATCATCGGTCCGCGCTTCCAAGTCTGTTGTCCGGCCGGCGTCCGACGAGCGGCGAACCTTGCCGAACGGTGAGAGCGCCACCCGGTAGAACGAGCGCACGACGGTCTTGGCCACGGCGACGATCGGGACGATCACCGCGCGAGCCCCAGGCACCGATCGAAGCAGTGGCCACATGCGCCTTCGAGCCCGATCGTAGGAATCACGGAGTCTCATCGCGCTCGCAGCCGGGTCAGTACGGCAGGCCCGGAATGGTGATCTCGAAGCCTTCGGCTTCCTTGGCCGTCTGCACCATCTCCCGCACATCGGCGAGGAGTTGCCGGGCGTCGAAGACGATGCCGTCCTTGACGGTGTAGCGCACGGAGCCGACGCGGGTGACGTCGTTGTCGTCGCCGAGCTTGAGAGCCCCGATGCCGTAGAGCACCTTCAGGTTGGCCAGCGGGTTCTCGTCGACGATCACGAGATCCGCCAGCTTGCCGGGCTCGATGGAGCCGATCTCGTCGGCCAGGCCGAGACCTTCGGCACCCATCAGGGTGGCGGAGCGGATGACCTCCAGCGGGTGGAAGCCGGCCTCGCGCAGCAGCTCCATCTCGCGGATGTGGGAGAAGCCGTAGAGGTTGAACGAGTAGCCCGAGTCGGAGCCGACGGCGACCCGCCCGCCGCGATTCTTGAACTCGTTGACGAAGGTCATCCAGAGACGGTAGTTCTCCTTCCAGGCGACCTCTTCCTCGGTCCCCCAGTAGAACCAGTAGGAGGCGTGAGCGAGGCGGTCGGGGAGGAAGAAGCGCCACAGATCCGGCAAGACGTGCCTCTCGTGCCACTCGGCCCGCATCATGCGCGAGAGATCGCGAGTCGCCTCGTAGGCGACGAAGGTCGGGACGATGGTGAAGTCGAGCGCCACCAGCTCGTCCATGACCGCGTTCCACCTGTCACTGTGGGGCGCCGCCGCTTGTTTCCAAAGCCGGCCCGCCTCGGCGAAACGGTCCTGTTCGTTGTTGTAGTCGTAGGCGGCGGGGTAGTCCTGGCTCACTCGGTCGGTGAACATCGCCTCAGGTAGCCCGTACCAGTGCTGCATCGAGGTGAGCCCCATGCGCGCCGAGTCGAGGGCATTCTGCCGGACCACCTCGAGCTGGGCGTGGTGACAGGTGGTCTTCAAGCCCAGCTCGGTCGCCTGCTCGATGGTGGCGCGCATGAGGTCCGGCCGCAATCCGAAGAGCTTCACGCCGTCGGCCCCGCGGCGGGCGACGCCGCGCACCCAAGCGCGGGCTTCCTGCACAGTCGAGATCGGCCCGTCGTGGTCCTGGCCGAAGGCGGAGTAGGCCTCGATGCGCGGCGCGGTGATCTCGTTGGCGGCGCTCTTCGCCTTGTGCCAGAGGATCCAGTCGAGGCCGTTACCGCTGCCCGGATCGCTGATCGTGGTGATGCCGTGGGCCATCCATAGCTTGAGCACGTACTCGGCCGGGGTCTCGCGGATCGAGCCGCCGAGGTGGCCGTGGAGATCGACGAAGCCGGGCAGCACGTAGTGGCCGTCGAGCTCCATCACCCGATCGTCGGGGCCGGCCTCGGGCCGACGGTCGGAGTCGATCGGAACGCCCGGCGCTCCGACCGAACGGATGCGGCGGATCCGGTTGCCCTCGATGATGATGTCGACCGGTCCTCGCGCCGGCGCGCCGGTGCCGTCGATCAGGATGACGCCGCGCAGGATCAACCGCTCGAACGGACCTTCGCCTTCTTGGCGGTCCGGTGCGCGGGGCGCTTCCTCGAGCGCCGACGCGGCGGCATGCATCGGGGCGACCAGCAGCGAAGCTGCCAGAAGAAGCCCTGTTCGCTCCAGCATGGCGCGAGAATACCGGAGGAACCTCGTCACGGGCTGCTAGCAGCCCGTGGCAGCAGTCCTGCGGGTCGCGCGGCAAGGGCTTACGGTGCAGCTGCAAGGCGCGAGGAGGAA
>CALZKB010000007.1 GCA_945787575.1 Thermoanaerobaculia bacterium
CCGCGCAAGAGTGCAGCACCATGGAACAAGGGATTGCGTGATGGCCCAGAAGAAGAGGTCACGAGGCGCGAAGAGAACCGTGGCTGCAAAGAACACGAACGGCAGCGCCAAGCAGACCGATGTCGAGAAGAAGGTCGTGAGCACCAGGCCCCAAGGACCTCCTGATCGCAAGAAGGCGAGCGGCTCGACCGAATCATCGCCGGCGCTTGCTTGGTCGGTGCCTGTCCGGCCGGAGGCGGCGGTGGCTGTCACATTCGCGGAGCACCCGACACGATTCCGGCTCGCGGCGGGTTCATTCGTCATCATGAGCAGTACAACGAGCAGCTCGCCAGCCCGCACTATGCGCTGGATTGCGTGAGCTGCCACGACCCGCACAAGAGGTCAGAGCTCTCCATTCACACCGCCTGTGGCGACTGTCACGAGGAATACGCCGACGCCTACGCCGGCACCCAGATGGAGATCGCGGGCGTCGACTGTGAGGACTGCCACATGCCTTATGCCAGCAAATCGGCGGTGGCGTTCAGTCCGACTCGCGGCGACGTTCGCGCGCACCTGGTCCGCAACAACGTCGATAGGGACGGCCAGATGTTCACCGACGACGGCAACTTCGTCCTGCTCGATGACGTCGGCCGGGGAGCTGTGACCCTGGACTTTGCCTGCGGCGAGTGTCACCGGGACAAGAACCCCAACTGGCTGGCGGGCAAGGCCAAGAAATTCCACCAGCGCTGATCGGCGCTTCGCAAACGAGACACCTACTGCCGGAACCCGGGGAAGAGCCGACGGCCCTCCCCCGGGCCCACGGTCTCAGGAGGCCGACGAATTCAACCCTCGGGCGCGACTTGTTCGGCCCGGTAATGGCCTCGACTACTCGGAGACAGACGCCGCCGAGGCCGGCGCAGCGAACTCGCGGGCGCGCTTCGCCAGCTCGGCCAAGCGGGCCGCCACCCGGGCGTTGACGCTGCCCTCCGGGAAGGTTCCGTCGCCATCCGGCTCACCGGCCTCGAGACCGGTCAGCAGCTCGATCCCCTGGTCGATCGTGACCACCGGATAGATGTGAAACGTCCCAGCTTCCACCGCCTCGACGACGCGGGAACGCAACATCAGGTGTTCGACGTTGGCGGACGGGATCAGCACTCCCTGCTCGCCGCTCAGCCCTCGCGCGGCGCAGAGCTCGAAGAATCCCTCGATCTTCTCGTTGACGCCGCCGATGGCCTGGATCTCCCCCTGCTGGTTGACCGATCCGGTCACCGCCAACGATTGACGGAGGGGAATGCCGGCGATCGCCGACAGGAGCGCGTAGAGCTCCGCCGAAGACGCGCTGTCGCCCTCGACCCCGCCATACGACTGCTCGAAGACGAGGCTCGCCGACAGCGCCAGCGGACTCTCGGCGGCGAAGCGGGCGCCGAGGAAACCGGCGAGGATCAGAACGCCCTTGGAGTGCAGGGGACCGGCGAGCTCGACCTCACGCTCGATGTCGACGACCTCCCCCTTGCCGAGCCGCACGCGTGCCGTGATCCGGCTCGGCCGCCCGAAGCTGAAGTCGTTCAGCCGGTGGACGGACAGGCCGTTGATCTGCCCGACCTCGGCGCCCTCGGTGTCGACCAGCAGCGTCCCCCTCCGGATCTCCTCTTCGATCTTCTCGCTGAGCCGGTCCGCGCGAAAAATGCGGGAGTCGATCGCCTGCTGGACGTCTCGGGCGCGGACGGTATCGCGCTGGGACTTCGCGGCCCAGTAGTCCGCCTCCCTCATCAGATCGAGGACCCGTCCCATGTAGAGCGACATCTTGCGAGCGTCGGCAACCTCGCGAGCACCCTGCTCGATCACCCGCGCCACCGCTGCTCGGTCGAAGGACCGGAGATTCTTCTCGCGAACGAGTTTGGCGATGAGTCGCGCGTATCTCTCCGTGTTCTCGGGGCTCCAGTCGAGCTCCTCGGCGAAGTCGGCGGCCACCTTGAAGAGCTCGCCGAAGTCAGGATCGAGCTGCGACAGCAGGTAGTAGACCCTCGGCGAGCCGAAGAGGACGATCTTCACCGACAGTTGCGCCGGCTGGGGCTGCAACGATTGGACGCTGATCAGGCTCAGCGCCTCGGCCAGCGCCTCGATCTTGATGCGCCCTGCCCGCAGCGTGCGCTTGAGACCTTCCCAGGCGTAGGGGTGCTGGAGCAACTTCAGGGCATCGAGCAGCAGGTAGCCGCCGTTGGCGCGGTGCAGGGCGCCCGGCCGGATCAACGTGAAGTCGGTGACCATGGTGCCCATGGTGGAGACGTGCTCGATGCGTCCGACGAGGTTCTGGTACGTCGGGTTGTCCTCGTAGACGACGGGCGCTCCGTCGCAGTCGCTACGATCGACCAGCAGGTTGACACGGTAGCGTCGGTGGAGACTCTCCGGAGTCTGTTCTCTGAGAGCCATCTGGAACAGCTGCTGCGAGCCCGAGTCGCTCTGGGTGCTGAGCCGATCGGCGTTCTCGACAATGTCGCGCTCCACGGCGTCCAGGTAGTCGAGGACGTCCGCGAGCCCTGCGAAGTGCTCGCGGATGTCCTCCAGCAACGGCCCGACGGCGAAGTGGCCGACCTCGCGGTTGAGCTCGCGGATCTGCTCGCGCTGGCGGCGCTTCCAACGCGAGAAATGGCGCAGCAGCTCGCTGAGCTTGGCCTTGAGTCGCTCGATGGTCTCTTCGAGCTCGGTCCGGGCTTTCTCCGGAAGCTCTTGCAGCTGCTCGGCGGAGAGCACCTCGTCGCCCCGACTCGGCGCGAAGACGATCCCGACCGGGGTCTGTACCAACGCCAGGCCGGCTTCCGAGGCTTCCAGTCCGAGCTTCGAAAGCTCGCTCGCCTTGCGCTCCTCGAGCGCCTCCTCCAGCTCTCCCTTCCGGCGGTGGTACTCCTCGCTCTCGACCGCCACCTGCAACGCACCGGCCACCTCCTCGACGAGATGCTCCATCGCCCTGCCCAGCTCGCCCCCCTTACCCGGCGGCAGCTCGAGCAGTCGCGGCCGGTTGGCGTCGTCGAAGTCGTGCACGTAGCACAGATCGGAGGGCGTCGGCCGCGAGGGTGCGCGCTGCTCGAGCATCTGCCGCACGGCCGAGTGCTTGCCCGTGCCGTCGGGACCGAAGGCGAAGATGTTGTAGCCCTCGCGCTCGACCTCGATTCCGAACTCCACCGCCTCGACCGCGCGGGGCTGACCGAGAAGACCGGTCAAAGCCTCGAGGTCTTCCGTCGTCTCGAAGTCGAGAGCTCCGAAATCGCACCTTCGGCAGAGGTCTTGCGGCGCTAGCTCCTTGGCGGGTGCCACCTGCGAATCCTCCTTGCCCGGCGCCGGCTGGGCTCAGCTGCGAGTTTAGTCGCTCGGAGGCGTCTTCGGGCGTCGTTTTCGAGGCTCATCTCGACAGTCCCGCTGGTAGACTTCGAACCAGGATGTCTGCAACAGGTGGTGGCCTGCGCCAGGCTCTGAGCCGGCGCATGCGTTCGAGCGGGCGGAGGCTCGGCCGGTGGCGTGGGCTGACGCTCGTACTTGCCGGTCTCGTCCTTCTCTGGGCGCTGCTACCGGCGCTGCTGCGGACGCCGCCGGTCTCCTGTTCGGTCGCGGACGCCGAGGCGTCGCCAAGCGATCTCGTCGTGCTCCTCCATGCGTTCGGCAAGACGTCGGGAAGCCTCGACGACCTGCGGAGAGCGGTCAAGTTCGAGACGGTGATGCCGGGAGCCGATGTCCTGATGTGTGATCTGCCTTTCGGCATCTTCTCGATGGCCGAGCCGGAAGACGTGGTGGCCGAGCTTCTGGGAGAGATCGACCGAGCCTGGAGCGCGAAGAGCTCCTACCGTCGCCTGCGGTTGGTCGGCCACAGCATGGGGGCACTGTTCGCGCGCAAGGCCTACGTCGTCGCCTCCGGTGAAACGAAGGGAGCGCCTTTCGAGGTCGAGCTCGAGTCCGCCTTGGCGGGCGATGACTGGAAGAGCGACTCCGAAGACGGGCCCGACGAGGTCGTCGTGGGGGCTCGAGATTGGGCTGCCGCCGTCGACCGAATCGTGTTGATGGCGGGCATGAACCGTGGCTGGTCGATCTCGCACCACCTTTCGATCAAGCGAGCTGTCGAATTGTATGCGGGGGTCGCGGCCGGGGAGGTCCTCGAGAAGCGTTTCGGTCGGCTGCCGCTGATCTTCGCCGTTCGGCGCGGCGCCCCCTTCATCACGAACCTGCGAATTCAGTGGCTCGAGATGCGACGGCGGGCCCGCTGCGAGGAGGGGACGGCCGGCGGAGCCACGACGGCGCAGCTGTTGGGCTCGATCGACGACCTGGTGTCGCCGGAAGACAATATCGATCTGATCTCGGGGCGCGACTTCTTCTACCTCGACGTCGAACGCTCCGGCCACGCGAGCGTGATCGAAGTCGACCTGGAGGAGCCGCCGCCGGAGTCGACCTCCGAGCAGGTACGAGCGCGAGCGGTAGAGAAGGAGCGAGGCAGAGTCTTCAAGTTGGCCCTCACGGGGACCGTCGAAGAGCTCAGAGACGAACAAGTCCTCGAAGCCGGTAGCGAGCTCGAGGCGCTCGCCCAATGCGATCCCCAACCGCCGGCAGCTCGGATTGCGGCGGACGACGCCCGGCAGGAGGACGAGAGTGCAACCGCGGCCGTGGAGCAACCGTGGGCGGGCGACGCGCCCGTGACCGACGTCGTTTTCGTGATCCACGGAATTCGGGACGAGGGCCATTGGACCCAGAAGATCGCGCGCCGCGTCGAGGCTCGAGCTCGAGACTCCGGCAAGCGGGTGGTTCCCGAGCCCTCGAGCTACGGCTACTTCCCGATGCTGCCGTTTCTCAGGGGCTCGGCCCGCCGGGCAAAGGTCGAGTGGTTGATGGACCGCTACACCGAAGCCCGCGCGCGCTACCCGCAGGCGCGATTTCACTACGTCGGTCACAGCAACGGCACCTATCTGCTCGCCAAGGCGCTCGAGACCTACCCATCGGTTCGTTTCGAGCGCGTGGTCTTCGTCGGCAGTGTCGTCCGCACGGACTATTCTTGGAAGGAAGCTCTGCAAAGAGACCAAGTGCAAGCGGTGCTCAACTTCGTGGCTTCGGGGGATTGGGTCGTGGCTTTCTTCCCGAAAGCGCTCGAGCTCGCCGACTTTCAGGACCTCGGCAGCGCGGGGCACGACGGCTTTCTCGACGCCCAAAGCGAGCTCGGGCTGCCAGCGAGCAAGAGGGTGTTTCAACCCGAGATGCCGCGCGACGGTGAATACGTGCCCGCCTACGTCAGCGGCGGACACAGCGAAGCCCTCGACGAGGCGTTCTGGGATTCCATCGCTCAGTTCATCATCGACGACGAGATCCCCGAGGACTTCTCTCGTCGGCTGACCCGCGACGAAGAGCTTCGGGAGAGCTTTGTCGAGAAGCGAGTCGGATTGGTCCGGTTCCTGGGCGACCGGGCGCCTCTCTTGTGGCTCTTGCTCGCGTGCGTGCTGGGCGCGATTCTCTACGGACTGGTCAAACTCCCGCTTCGGGAGTGGCAACGCACGCTGATCGTGCTTGGCTACCTCTTCCTCATCTGGACCGTGCTGACGCGGATCTGACGCCAGCTCTCTTCTCAGGCATTACGCCGGCAGGTTCGGCAAGCCACGCCGAAGCGGCTTGTTCCTCTGGAGAGCAGGTCTGGGACCTCCTGCGGTCCGCCGCTCTCGACGTCGCTTTCCAGGTAGAGACGGAGACGCGACAGGAACGGAGCCCGACATGACCGATACGATCGTACAGACCGAGCGCCGCGACCGCCCAACCAGCCGCCCCGAGCGCCGTCCATTCGGTCGCCCCTGGGGCGCCTCGCAGCTACCGGACACCAGGCGCGAGCAGCTGCGCTTCGCCACCCGCACCCTTGAGATCCAGTCGCCGGTCTTCGGAAGGGCGGTCGAGGTGAGCGCCGGCGGCCTGCGCCTAGAGTCGTGTTCCCAGCTCGTCACCGACGCCCGCTACGTCTTCAGAATCGCCTACGGGGCTCGCTTCCTCAACCTTCCCGGCCGGGTCGCCTGGTCGTTGTTGCACCGCATCGAGATCAGCGAAGCGGGGCGCCGCGCGATCTACCAGACGGGCGTCGAGCTCGACTGTGACGAGGCCTCTTCCCCCTGGCCTGCGGCCTTCGCCAACCGGGCGCGAGTGGCGGTGCCTGGCGAGATCCCGTCCAGCGTGCAGTGAGGGCGAGGCGGCGGCGTTGCCGCCGTCGACGGCGCGAGCCGGCGGGAGGAGGAGGGGAGCGCCGCTCCCTGCGCGCTACTCGGCGGCGGCTTCCTTGAAGTGCACCACGATGAGGATCTGATCGGTGTGCTCGTCCGTGAAGGTCTCGGCCATGCGGCTGCCCATCTCCTCACGAGCCGCGGCGAACGCCTTCTCGACGGCATCGCGCGCCGCGAGGTTGGTGGTCGTGTACCAGCTCATGTGGGTCCACGGCGCACCGCGGTGGATCTCCGGAATGTGCAGGCCGTAGGCCATGATCGCCCCGTCGGCCGCGAGCTTATCGAAGGTCGGCACCCCGAACTCGTTCCACAGCTCCATCGCCTCGCCGGCCTTGCCGGGGGCCGCCTGGTGGTAGCCGAGGTGGATGTAGCTCGGACGCCCGGAGCGGGCGCCGCCGATGCTC
This sequence comes from Thermoanaerobaculia bacterium, assembly GCA_945787575.1. GTDB lineage: Bacteria > Acidobacteriota > Thermoanaerobaculia > Multivoradales > JAHEKO01 > CALZKB01. The sequence continues at coordinate 6,617 of CALZKB010000007.1, forward strand.
ACGGTGCGGCTGATCATGTCCGAATGCGAGCCCGCGACGACGTTGGCCTTCCACGCCTCGGCCATCGCCGCCATGTCCTCTTCGCTCATCGCCTGCCGCGACGCCATGAAGCCCTGCATGAACTGATCCACGGCTTGCCAGCCGACGAAGGAGATCCACTCGACGTGGGTTGCGGCGTCGCCGCCGTCGTGCACCACGTTCATGGCGATCCCCCAGTTGACCGCCGCGCCGCTGTCGACCAGCGCGTCGTAGCCCGTTCCGCCCTGCTCGATGAGCATCTTGGTCAGCGCCTCCCCCTGCCCGGGCTGGGCCTTGAGGAAGTTGACCCACACATAGATCGGCGGGCCGTCCTGAGCGAGCGCCGCGAACGGTGCCACGAGCACCACGGTGAGCGCGATTGTGAGAATTCCAGTCGTCCTGTTCATACCATTCCTCCTTGGTTCGCGTCGCACGCGCACGCCTGGCACTCGTTTTCGCCAAGACGCTCCGCCCGAGCCAACGGTGCGGCACTGCGCGGCATCCACTCGATTGGGGTAGTTCGGTCGGCGATCATACAGCATCGCCCGCCGCTTCCCACGAAGGGGTCAACCTGCCGGTACTGGCTCAGTTAGGCCACTATCACCCTGCCGAGACGCACGGTGCGGCACTATCCTGAAGGCTCTTCCGCGTCGCCTTCTTGAAGCGCAGACTCCAGCTCGCCGGCCATCAGTACGAACTCGTTGCGCAGCTCCTCTAGAGACGCAACCGTGTGCAGCTGGATCTGCGCGATGGCCTCGCGCTCGCGCTTGTTGAGGCGCAGCTTCTCGGGGCAGTCGCGGCAGTCGACGTGTTTGTACTTCCAGTCGTTGACCTCGCTCGTGAGCTCCTCGATCCTCTGCATCACCAGATCGCGCTTGCCGAGCAGCGCAACCCGATCAGTGCCGACCGTCCGTTCGATCGACCCGGTCCGGTCCATCAGCCTCTCGAGCAGATTCCGAGACTCGGTGAGCTGACCCTGAAGCTGCGCGTTCTGGCCGCGCAGCTGCTGATAGCCCTCGGCCATCGCATCGGTGAGCTCGTCCAGGGTGTCTTGGACGTCCTCGCGGATCTGGGTGTCGAGATCTCGAGTCACCTCCTCGAGCCGCAGGTCGAGCTGCTCACGTAGCTCCGTGGCCGCGGCCGGCAGGTACTCGGCCGCTTCCTGCAGCGCCACGCTGCGCTCCTCCATGACCCCCTGGTAGAGCCCCTCGTACTCGTCGGCCCGCTCCTTGCTCTCGGCGAGCTGACCCTGGAGCGCTTCGTACTCGGACTTCTTCACGCAACCGCCGACCATCACCAAGACGACCAGCAGTGACAGACACCGTCCGGTTGGCTTCACACCGACCTCCTTGCCCGCACGGGGCTCAACGAAATGAGTGCCTCGATGCTAGCAGGACGGGCGCAGACAGCCGAGCCCCGGGCGGAAGCCGTCGTACGACACCCCGGCTCGAGGGAATCCGCCCGCTCGTGTTCTACGATGGGTGCCGGGAAGAGAGCTCGATGCGACACGTCATGGTCTCCCGCTTCTCGGTGCCGCGGCTCGACGCCGCCACCGCCCAGGCCCATTGCGATCCGGCCTGGCTTGCCTCGCGCCTGGAGCTCTTCCGGCGCTACTTCGTGCCGAGCGTCGAGGGCCTGGGCGTTCCGACCATTCTGCTCTGCTCGAGCGAGAGCGCACCGCGGGTGGCGGAGGAGGCCCGAGACCTGCCCTGGATCACGGTCGTCGAGCAGAACGACTGGTATGGCGGGTGGACCGGATCGGAGGATCAGATCGTCACCCGGCTCGACTCGGACGACGCCGTGCACGCGGGCTGGCTCGAGGCGCTCGACGCCGCTCCCCCCGACTACGACGTCTATTGCACGAAGCGCTTCCTGCGCTTCGACGAGCAGCGGCACAAGCTCTACGCGCGTCGCCGCAACGAACCCTCTCCGCTGGCGGCGTTCCGTCGAGGCGCCAACCCTTACGCCCACGACCACAAGAGGCTCGAGCGTCACTACGCGACGTTCTCGATGCCCGAGGCCTACCTTCTGCAGGTCGTCCACGGCGGCAACTTGAGCAACCGGAGGCCGCGCTGGTGGCACTCGCCGATGAAAGTGCCGCTCGCTCGCCTGACCGCTTTCGGACTCTCGGAATAGGCCAACTTCCGCAGCGGTCCGAGGATCCACATGGCGGGGAATACTCCCTCTCCCGTTGGCGTACTTTTGACAGCGTCCGAAGCCCGTTCTATCCTGACTTTCTGCACTCGACGCGGTGTTCTTCAGCGGCCGGCACGGTTCGACGCGGCGACGATCGCCAAAGGTCCACCAGAAAGGAGCCTCCCATGTTCAACCGCCTGCGCAATCTTCTTCGCGGTTTCCTGAGCCTGTTCGTCTCGGGACTCGAAAAGGCCAATCCTCGGGCGTTGATCGAGGCGGAGAAGGAGAACCTGCGTACACAGATCGCTCGCTTCAACGACAATCTTGCCAGCCATGCCGGATTCGTCGAGCGGCTGATGCGCCAGATCAAGAACCTCGAGGCGCAGGAGCGAGATTACGCGGCCAAGGCGGCCGCTCACCTCAAGGTCGGCAACCGCGGTACGGCGGGCCAGTACGCGCTGCAGCTCAAGACCGTCAAGGAACAGCTGGCCGAGAACCGCCTGCAGCTGACCGCGGCCGAGGAGACGTTCCAGAAGCTCACGAAGTCACGTGACGTGGCGATCAAGGAGGCTTCGGCCAAGATCGAGTCGCTCAAGCGCATGCTGACCGAGACCGAGATGCTCGAGGCTCAGGCTGAGCTGCAGGAGATGGCTTCCGGAATGATCGGTGAGATCGGCGGCTCCGGCGACACCCTCAACCGCGTCGAGGAGTACCTCGAGGAGCGACGGGACAAAGCGGCCGGTCGGGCGCGCGTGGCCAGCACGACCATCGACACCACCGAAGTCGACCTCAAGGAGGCCGAACAGGAGGCGCTTGCCGACCAGGCGCTCACCGAGTTTGCGGCCGCCTACGGCCTCGAGATGCCGGTCGAGGAGACCCCCGAGTCCGACGAGGCTCCGCCCGTTCGCGACATGGGTCCCGGCCTGGCGGAGAGCTAGACAGCAGACACTTCGGAATCGAGAGTTCTTCAACCCTCCCAAGGAGACCCGTCCATGGCGAACGACCCCGTTGGACCGACCAAGCTCGGCAAGCTGGCTCTCATCCTCTTTGTCCTGGCACTGCTCGCTGGAGCTGCGTACTACTTCCGTGACCTGATCGCTCCCGAGGCCGGCAAGACCGGCGACATCGACCTCGACGCGTTCCGCCAGCAACAGGGGGTCGAGGCGATGGATCCCACCGGCATCACCACGGTCAACGAATACTCCTACGTACCGACCGAGAAGCTCCCTCCGGTCGAGGGCGTCAGCAACTACCGGTGGGACGAGAACGAGAAGATCGTCCAGTTCCCGATCAACGTCTGGGTCGGATGGCTGCCCATCGTCGCCGCCAACCACGGCTTCGAGCCCAACGAGGAGAGCGTCTTCTTCAAGGAGCACGGGTTCAAGGTCAACCTGAGACTCATCGACGACCCGGTGGTGGCTCGAGATGCTTTCGCCTCGGGTGAGAGCCACGTCCTGTGGGGCACGCTCGACATGATGACGCTCTTCGCCCCCGAATTGATGAAGGACTCGCGGACTGCGCCTCGGATCTTCCAGCAGATCGACTGGTCGAACGGAGGCGACGGCATCGTCGTCAGAGGCAACATTCGCTCAGTCCGTGATCTCCGGGGCAAGACGCTCGTCTATGCCCAGAACAGTCCCTCGCAGTACTTCATCAACAACTTGCTGCTCAACGCCGGCATTCAGCCCGGAGAGGTCACCCACAAGTACACCGCCTCCGCCTTCGAGGCCGCCGCGGCGTTCGTCTCCGACGCGAGCATCGACGGCTGCGTCTCCTGGGCGCCGGACATCTACAACATTCCCGATCGCGTCCCGAACACCCGGATTCTCACCACCACGGTCGAGGCCAACAAGCTGATCGCCGACGTCTGGGCCGCGCGGGCCGACTTCGCCAAGGACCATCCCGAGATCATCGAAGGACTCGTCAGCGGCATCTTCAAGGCGATGGACCAGCTCAACGAGGACACCTTCAAGGCGCAGGCCTTCCAGTGGATGGCCGAAGGCTTCGGTTTCGCCGTCGACGAGGTCCAGGCGATGGAGGCCGACGCCCACAGCACCAACTTCGCGGAGAACAAGTCGTTCTTCCTGAATCAGAATGAGCCGGCCAACTTCGAGCGCACCTGGAAGAACGTCACCTTCGTCTACCGCGAGCTCGGGCTGATCGGCAGCCCGGTGCGCTTCGACGAGGTGGTCGACTTCTCCGTCATCAAGAAGCTCGACGCCGCCGGTACCTTCGATCACCAGACGGACGAGTACCGAACCTCTTTCGTGCCGACCTCGTACGCCAAGGTCAACGCCGAGCAGCCGATCCTCACCCAGACGATCCGCATCAACTTCTACCCGAACTCCGCCAACATCTTCGAGCCGCGGCACGACGAGTTTCAGAGGCCGATTCCCGACACCCTCTACGACCCCAATGTCACGGCGACGTTGGAAAAGGTAGGACGTCTGGCGGGGCAGTACGAGAGAGCGGTGATCGCCATCATCGGTCACACCGACGCCTCGATGCAGGGCAGCGGTCTACCGTTCGAGGAGGTGCGCTTGCTCTCCCTGGACCGGGCGAACGGCGTCATGACCGGCCTGGTGGACAAGTACGGCTTCGACCCCGACAAGTTCGTGATCGAGGGCAAGGGCTGGAACGAGCCGGCCGAACCAGGCAATCATGCCCTCAACCGCCGGGTGGAGATCTCGATCTATCCACCCGAAGCGGGCTAGGCGAAGGACCCACTGCGAGCGGTGAGCGAGGTGAGCGAACCGGAGGCGGCGTCCGTGCCTGGGAGCGAATCGAAGGACGATCCCAACACCGCGGCGAGCCGGTCGGGACGCTGGCTACGCATCCGCGAGACCGTGCCGGCATGGCAGCTTTGGGTGCTGGGAGTGATCCCCATCGCGGCGTTGCTGGGACTGTGGACGCTCCTCACCTCGGGGGCCACCCCCGAGGCGCGCTGGATCTCGCCGACGATCCTGCCGAGCCCGATGGAAGTGGTGCGCTCGCTGCCCTCGCTGTGGTTCGACCGCGCGCTCACCCGCAACCTCGTCGTGTCGCTCTATCGCGTCCTGGCGGGGTTCGCCGTCGGGGTCGCCATCGCTTTTCCCCTCGCCCTGATGATGGGCGGCTTCAGCAAGATCAAGGCGATGTTCAACCCGCTCGCGGTGTTCGGCGCCTATCTGCCGATCCCCGCTCTGGTGCCTTTGACTCTGAGCCTGCTCGGCACCGGCGAGCGCCAGAAGGTCGGATTCCTGGCGATCGCCTTCATCGTCTACCTCCTGCCGCTGATCGTCGAGGCCGTCGACAAGGTCGACCAGGTCTACCTGAAGACCGCCTACACAGTCGGCGCCAACCGGTGGCAGACGGTCCTCAAGGTGCTCCTGCCGATCGCCTGGCCGGACATCTACCAGTCGCTGCGCCTGGGCTTCGGGGTCGGCTGGAGCTACATCATCCTCGCCGAGATGGTCGACATCGGGCGTGGGCTCGGCGGCATCATCATCACCTCGCAGCGGCGCGGACCGCGCGAGCACATCTACGTCGTCCTGCTGGTCATCGTCGCCCTCGCCTACCTGACAGATCGCGTCTGGGCCTTGGGTGGCCGGTACCTGTTTCCCTATCGGCGAGCCCGGCGATGAGCGCCGTCGTCGAGTTCGTCGGGGTCGAGAAGACCTTCAACGCTGGAACGCCGCGTGCCTACACCGCGATCAAGGACGTCGACTTCCGCATCGAGGACAGGCACCAAACCGGAGAGTTCGTCGCGATCGTCGGACCGTCCGGCTGCGGCAAGTCGACGATCCTGAATCTCATCCACGGCTTCGCCGATGTCTATCCGCCGACCCGCGGCGAGGTCCGGGTGCGCGGCAAGCGGGTGACCGGCCCCGGTCGCGACCGCGGAATGATCTTCCAGAAGTACAGCTCGTTTCCCCAACGCACAGTGCTGGCCAACGTCCGTTTCGGCCTCGAGATCAACCAGCAGGTTCTGGGCATGAGCCGGTCCGAGATGGACGACCGGTCCCATCAGCTGATTCGGCGCGTCGGTCTCGGCGGCCACGAGAAGAAGTACCCGCACCAGCTCTCGGGCGGCCAGCAGCAGAGGGTCGCGATCGCCCGCTCGCTGGTGCTCAAGCCCCGCATCATCTTGATGGACGAGCCGTTCTCGGCCCTCGACGAGCCGACTCGCTACGACATGCAGCGGTTGATTACCGAGCTGTGGCACGATGTCGAAGCCACCGTGTTCATCGTCACCCATTCGCTCTCGGAAGCGGTCTACCTCGGAGACCGGATCTGGATCATGACCCCCGCTCCCGGGCGCATCGGGACGACCTTCGACGACTACCTCCCTCCCACGCACGGCAGCGACCCGATCCTAATCCAGGAGAGCGCCCCTTTCAGGGAGGCGGTGGCCGAGGTCGCACGGGCGTTCCATCAGCTGGAACAGGCCGGCGCCGCAAACGGTGAGACCTGATGGCGGGCCGGCCGCTCACCTACTGGGACTACGTGAAGGCGGCCTTTCGCCGCAAGCTGCGCCTGCCGCTGCTCGGCTCGATGCCGGTCAACGCCATGATTCTCGGCATCTTCGCGGTGCTAGGGCTCGCCAGCCCGGGGTTCTGGTTCCTCGGAGCCGCGGCCGAGCTCACCTACCTGTTCAGCATGGCGAGCAGCCGGCGATTCCAGAAACTGGTGGATGGCGAACGGCTCTTGGAAGTGCAAAATGAATGGGAGGAGAAGGTAGATCTCACGGTCGGGCGACTCATCCCGCCCGCCCAGGAGCGCTACCGCAAGCTGCTGACGCAATGCCGCCGCATCCTCGGCATCTCCGCCCGCCTCGAGTCCGACAGCCTCGGCGGGCTTCGCGACGTGCGCGGGCAGAACCTCAATCAGCTGCTGTGGATCTTCTTGCGCTTGCTCACTTCGAGACAGGTGATCACCAGCAACATGGAAGATCTCGAGGAATCGGCGCTCAGACGGGAGGTCGAGCAGCTCGAGGAGAGGCTCGCGGGCATCGACGCCGAGGGTGACGAGGCGCTGACCCGCTCGCTGGAAGGCACCCTCGACATCCGGCGCAAGAGGATCGAGAACCTGCGACGGGCCAAAGACAGCCTGAAGGTCATCGACGCCGAGCTCGAGCGCATCGAGCAGCAGGCCGAGTTGATGCGCGAGGAGACGGCCGTCGGAGGCAAGCCGGAGCTCCTCTCGGCGCGACTCGACGCGGTGACCTCGACGATGACCGAGGCGTCCCGATGGATGGACGAGCACGCGGATCTGTTCGGCGCCCTCGGCGCCGACAGCGTCGGCAGTGAGACTGCCGACCTGCCGAGCATGCCTCCGGTCCTCGAGGAGGGCGGTTGAGCGCCAACGCCAAGCTGCCCGCCTGGGCCGAGGAGATGCGCAGCATCTTTCGCGCCGGCTCGTCGAGCCAGTTCGTGCTCTACGGCAACGTCCACGACCTGGTGCCGGCGCCCGCCACCTCGGTGTCACCTGAGAACGGCGAGACTCCCGCTCAGCGCCGCTTCATCTCCCTGCGGCGGTTCCTCACCGAGGTCATGTTCGAGCCGTTCGATGTCGTGATTCAGTACGATCGCGGTCGCGGGATCCGGGTGAAGAAGGGGGGCGACCACTTCCACCGCTTCCTGAGGGCGTTCGACTCGTTTCGCGGTACCGCCTGGGCGGACCTTCCCGACGCCGCCTCCGACGACGTCGAGACTCTCGACCTGGCCAATCTCCTGCCCCGCGACGCCGGCCGCGCGCTGGAGCTCTTGGATCGCTTCCTGCGCGGCAGCCAGCATCGGCTGGAGGCCGCCGAAGACGGCAGCCGCAAGAGGGCACCCCTCAAGGTGGCCGTGGTCATCGATCATGCGCACTTCATCGCCCCCCAGGGCGAGGCGCTGCATATCTCGGGGGACCGCAGCCAGACGCTGATCCGGCTGCTCGATTGGGCCAGCGACCCGACGATCACCGGCGCCTTCGTCGCCACCGTGCTGCTCAGCGAGAATCTCACCGACCTGAACCGCCTGCTGGTGGAGACGCCTTACTCCGCCAAGATCCAGATCTCCCTGCCGACGGCCGACGAGATCCACGACTACGTCCACCACCTCACCACTCATCGCGAGGACTTCGATTCGGTGAGCGAAGTGAGTCGGGACGTGCTGGCCCAGAAGCTCGTCGGGCTTTCCCGCGTCAACGTGCGCAGCCTGCTGTTGCGGGCCTTGAGCGGGGCGGACAAGGTCACCTCGCGCTACCTCACCGAGGTCAAGAAGCGGTTGATCGAGAAGGAGGCGTTCGGCCGTATCGGCTTCATCGAGCCGCGGCGCACGCTCGACGACGTGGCCGGCCACGTCGAAGCGAAGGCGTGGCTGCGCCAGGACGCCGCGCTGCTCAAGAAGGGGCGAAGCCGAGCGATCCCCATGGGCTACCTGCTATGCGGGCGCATCGGCACCGGCAAGACCTATCTCGTCGAATGCTGGGCCGGCGAAGTCGGGATCCCCGTAGTCGAGATCAAGAACTTCCGCGAGCGCTGGGTGGGCGCCACCGAGGGCAACCTCGAGCGCATCTTCAGCATCCTCCACGCGCTCGGGCAAGTGGTCGTCTTCGTCGACGAGGCCGATCAGGCGACCGGCAGACGCGACTCCGGCACCGGAGACTCGGGACTGTCGGGACGCATCTACGGCATGCTGGCTCAGGAGATGAGCGACACCCACAACCGAGGCAAGATCATCTGGGTATTCGCCACGAGCCGGCCCGACCTTCTCGAGGTCGACCTCAAGCGCCAGGGCCGGCTCGATGTCCACATCCCGCTGTTTCCCCCGGGCGATCCGGAGAGCCGCCACGAGCTTTTCAGCGCCATGGCGAGGAAGGTCGGCATCGATCTTTCCCCGGAGGAGCTGCCGCAGCTCCCCGACAGGGTCGACATCGGCGGCAACGAGATGGAGGGGATCCTCGTCCGTGCCCTGCGCCTTCACGAGACCCAGCCCGAGTCCGGGGAGCGCAAGACGCTGCCCCAGTCGGTCGCAGAGGTCATCGCCGACGTTCGCCCATCCGCACATATCGAGCGGCTTGCTCTGATGGACATGATCGCCGTCAAAGAGTGCACCGACAGCCGCTTCCTCCCCCCGCGGTTCCGTGATCTGACGAGCGCCGAGATCAACCGGAAGATCAGCGAGCTCAGGCTTCTCACCGGCGAGTAGTCCGATCCACCGGCGTCAATCCGGGCCTACTCTGGAGCCGGTCCAAGAACTCTGACGCCGAGTTGGCGTGAATCTTGGCCCTCGGGCGACCAGGCTTTCTCGCTCCAGATGATGAAGAGTCGCGAGGACCGGGGTGGTACCGGCCGCAGCTCGACCTTGCGAATCCCTCTCTCGTCGAAGAGAACGGTCTCGATGCCGTCTCCGTCATCGACGAAGACGCGAATCGGGTAGTCCGGAGGCGGGGCGTTGACCGCAAGTCTGACCCTTGGGAAGGAGGCACTCTCGTCGGGGTTCTCGACGATGAGACCGGCGGGGCGGGACCCATGGGTCCAGCCGTCGGGCGACAGGGCGACGGCTCTCAGCCGATCGCCCTGGAGGGAGCGCAGGGCGATCGATTTGCTGTCGAGCAGCCCCTGCAGCAGGCTGTCTCGAGCCTCGGGGTCTCGGTTGAATCGCAGCTCCCCGAGGCGCTCTCCGAGGCGCTCCTCGAGGCTCTTCTCCCGGCGCAGCCGGGCCGCCTGCTCGGCGGCCTCCTGCGGACGAACGAGGACCAGGACGCCGCCGGGATCGAAGCTTGCAGTCGCGGCAAGGGCCGGCGCCCGCTGCCGCCACGCGGAGTAAGCGTAGCGGCTGCCGATCGCCACGTCGGCGTCGGCGGGCAGCTGTTCGCGGGCGAGGACGACGTGGACGTCTCGTCGACGCAGCGCCAGGCGGGCGAGTGACGTGCGGGTCGTCGCCGACATATGGAGGCGCCACTGCAAGTCTCGCGAGAGCGCGACCTTGCGGAATGGAGAAGCGGCGAGCTCGTCGTCGAACGTCTTCCAGGGGTAGAGCAGAAGCTCGCCCGTCTGCACCGCCGAGCGCTTGGCCAGGCTCGCACGGGTGATCTCGAACCCGACGCTGAAGAAGGCGACGAAGGCGACGACGAGGGCCGCCACCTGGACTCGCCGCTGGCCGGCGACGGGGGCCACCCAGCTCAGGACGGCGAGCACGACCACCGGAAGCAGTACGCCGACGACGAAATGGTCGGGCTCCCAGCCATAACGGCTCGAGAGGACGTCCGGCAGAAGGCTGGCGGGCTCCAGAGTTCCCAGCCGATAGGGGACCGCCACCCAGAAGACGACCGCGAGCGCGAGAGCTCCGGGAATCAGGACGCCGGGCGCTAGCAGATCCTTCGACGGCACGTCATCCAGCCCGGCATGGTGGAGGAGGAGTCCGGTCATCAGACAGGCGACGGGCAGAATCGGGATCAGCATCCGGCCCGAGAACGGGTGAGGCATCCCGATGTAGAGCGCGATCAGAGCCACCAGATAGGCGATCGGCACCAGGTGGAGCAGGCGGAGCTCGAGGCGCCGACGGCGGAGTCCGGCGGCGAGTGCCGCAGCGCAGACTCCCACCCAGATGTTGCGCAGGGAGACGTCGGCGGAGTCGCCCCAGGGTCGCCAGACGGCGTCAAACCAGCTGTCCGTGCGCGGCGCCATCTGCTCCGGGAAGTTCAGGCTCCCCGACCGCGCCAGCCGGCCGCTGTCGAGGGCGAAGAAGAAATCGCCGAGGATCGCCGCGTCCAGGATCGAGAGAGCCAACAGCACCGCGAACCCGCCGGCGGTCCAGTAGACCATCCGCCGGACGAAGCGGCGCAGATCGAGCTGACCGTCCACGATCAGGAAGAGGGCCGGGAGGAGGAGGAGGACGGCACCGACCTCCTTCGACCGGAACGCGGCGACCGTCAGCGCGCCGATCGCCAGTGCGTGCCATTCGTGCCGGGGAGGGGGGCGGTCGCGAGCGCGAGCGAGGCCGTGCATGTAGACCGCCACCGCCAAGGTAACGAACATCATCGCGCTGAAGTCGGCGTAGGCGGCGCCGATCAGGCCGAAGACGGCGGTTTGGCCGAGCAGGACGAAGAGCGTCGCCGCCAGGGTTCGCAGCTGCAGGCCGGGTCCGACCGAGTGCACCGCGACCGCCAACGCCGCCACCGTCGTGGCGAAGACGAACGACCACCAGACGCGAACCCCGACGAACGGGTCGCCGCCGCTCGCGGTGACGAACAGCTTCAGCAGGTAGACGTGAGCATAGCGGTTGAAGAACCACGATCTTTCACCGAAGGTCGCCGCGTAGAGATAGGCGGTGTCGTCGCCGCCGCGAACCGCTCCCGTATACGGCAGGCTGGCGAAGAACGCCAGAAAGAAGAGCCCGAGCAGGAGAGCGGCCCTGAGCCCGCGTCCGTCGAGCGCCCGGAGCCGGGCGCGAAGCCAGGCGGCGGGCCGTTCGAAGAAAGCGGCGAATCCCCGCAGGAGCAGGGCGGCGGCGAGCAGAAGAACGGCGCCGAGAAGCCGGCGGTAGGGCTGCGGCCAGGCCGCCAGAGCCCCCCTCAGAGCCCGTCGCAGCCCCAGCGGCCGCCCCGCGTAGAGGTCGGCGAGCGGGAATGGTGCCGCCGACTCGACCCTCGTTCCCGGAGCGATCCAGTCGATCGCCAGCCGACTCTCGGCGCGGATCTGAAAGAGACCGATCTCGACCCTGTGAAAACCCGGCTCGAGCGCTTTGCGGCCGGTCTGACGCCGCTCGCTGAAGCCACCCCGACTCCGGACGACGAGCTCGTCGTCGATTCGAAGGTACCCGCCGTCGTCGGCTTCGAACACGAAACGATGCTCGCCGCCCACGGCGACCGCCCACCAGCCGCGCCAGCGCACGCTGAAGATCGCCTCGGTCATCAGCGTCTCGCGGATCTGCGAGACCGATTCCACCTGGGGCTCCGCGACCGCCGTGTGGAAGGGCTTGCCCTCCCAGGGTGCACCGAGAGCGAAGTACTCGGTGTGCAGGCCGGGGCGGTCGGCGGTCAGCAGCGCGCCGCCGGCGGCGAGAAGGACCATCAGCGCCACGCGAAGCCCGATTCGCAGCTGCCGAGCCTCCAATCGCGGCCTGGGGATGGGGATTCGCATGCTCTGGGTCGTGGTTCACCGTGGCGGCTGCAGCCGGCAGCTTCTCCCCGGTGACTTCGTGAAGCGCGATCCCGGAATAGTGTCAACTTCTTCTCGGCGAAGCGAGAAGGGGCGCCAAAGCCGCCGCGAATAAGCCGGCCGCTGGCGCGTAGTCGAAAGTGTACGGACCACTCGGAGGAATCACGATGTCGGCACTCGAAATGATCGCCCTCGGCTTTGTCGTGGCGGTTGGCCTCGCGGCTCTCGCGTTTTGGCTGACGATGATCTACGACTGCGCGACGAACACCCCGCCCCGGAGCCGCGAACGCTGGGTCTGGCTCCTCGTAGTGGTGCTCGGCAAGCTCCCTGGAGCGGTGGCTTACTACCTGCTCATGAAGCGACCGGCCCGAGCTCGGTGATCCTCGGCGCGACCTTGAAACTCGGCGTTGCTGACGCGCACCGTGCGCATAGGATGGTCCGACGATCGCTCCGACCGATGAACTACTTCGCCCACGGATTCCGCTTCGAAGACCGCCCCTGGTTCCTGGCGGGGACTGCCGTGCCCGACTGGCTCTCGGTGGCGGATCGCAAGGTTCGGCTGCGGGCTCGGGAGGTGGCGCCGTCGGCCGACGGCACGGGATCTCCCCAGGCGGAGCTCGCCGCCGGGGTGCTCTGGCACCTGGAAGACGACCGCTGGTTTCATCACACTCCGGCGTTCATCGAGACCAGCGGTGAGCTCACCCGTCTCTACCGGCAGGCGCTGGGCGCCGACAACGGCTTCCGCCCCGGCTTCCTGGGCCACGTCAGCACCGAGCTGCTGCTCGACGCCTTGCTGATCGAAGCCCATCCACGACGGCTGGACGCCTACTACGAAGCGCTCGGGCAGATCGATCCCGAGGTCGTGCAGCGGGCCGTGAATGCGATGGCTCGAGACTTCACGTCGAGGCTGGCATCCTTCATCCCGCGGTTCCGTCGGTCGCAGTTTCTGCGCGACTACACGGACCCGGGTCGACTCCTCGTTCGACTCAACCAGGTCATGCGGCGCATCAAGCTGAGTCGGCTACCGCCGCGGGCCGAGGAGGTCTTGCGCGCGGCTCGGCCGATCGTTCGCCGCAGAATGGGTGAGCTTCTCCCGCCCGAGCGCTGGGGTCGACCGAGCCGGCGTCGTTTATAGTAGGTCGCTTTGAGGCCGCCATGCGTCACCACCAACTCGGCGCCGCCCGTCAGCGGATCGAGGACCTCGAGGAGCTGCTCCTGGGCGACCTGAAGGATTCAGGCGAGATGCGGGACACCGGTTGGGACCCCGAGTCACTGCGGCAAGAGCACGGCGGTCGGCAAGCGGAGAAGGCGGGCGATGAGGAGGGAGCGCCGCGCGTGTTGAATGGGATCTACCGTCATGTCTGAAGATCGAGCCGAGGTCCACGGGGAGGCTGGTCCGCCGCTCGAAAAGGGCGGGTCGCTGGGGACGTTTGCCGGGGTCTTCACACCGAGCATCCTGACCATCCTCGGCATCATCCTCTTCCTTCGTCTCGGCTATGTCGTCGGCGCCGCGGGTCTTCCACGGGCACTGCTCATCATCCTGATCGCCAACGGCATCTCGGTTCTCACCAGCCTGTCGCTCTCGGCCATCGCGACCAACTTGCGAGTCAAGGGCGGCGGGGACTACTACCTGATCTCACGAACCCTCGGCGTCGAGTACGGCGCCGCTCTCGGTCTGGTGCTGTTCCTGGCGCAGGCCGTCTCGATCGCCTTCTACGCCATCGGCTTCGCCGAGGTGGTCGGCGGGCTGGCGGGCTTCGCCGAGCCGCTGGCGGTCCGGGTGATCGCGGGCGTCGCGGTCGCGCTGCTCCTCGTGCTTGCCTGGCTGGGAGCCGACTGGGCAACCAAGTTCCAGTTCGTAGTGATGGGGATCCTTCTTTCGGCCCTGGTCGTGTTCTTTCTCGGCGGCGCCGATGCGGTGAGCGGTGAGCAGCTGCGGTCCAACCTGGCTCCGGGCGCCGAGGTGCCGTTCTGGGTGCTCTTTGCGATCTTCTTCCCCGCGGTGACCGGCTTTACCCAGGGCGTCAGCATGTCCGGGGACCTTCGCGAACCGGCGCGAAGCCTGCCACGCGGCACTTTTTCAGCCGTCTTTCTCTCCTTTGCCGTCTACGTGGCCGTCGCCGTGATCTTCGCCGCGACTCTCCCGAGCGAGATCCTCATTGGCGACTACAGGTCAATGCGAAGAGTGGCGCTGGCACCGTGGTTGATCGACGCCGGGGTTGTCGCGGCGACCCTGTCGTCGGCAATGGCCTCTTTTCTCGGGGCGCCTCGTATTCTGCAGTCGCTCGCGAGCGACAAGGTCTTTCCGCTACTGACGCCGTTTGCCGCGGGTCACGGCGCCACCAACAATCCGCGCCGCGGGGTGCTGCTGTCGGCTTCGATCGCTTATCTGACGATCGGGCTGGGCAACCTCAACGCCATCGCCTCGGTCGTGTCGATGTTCTTTCTGATCTCTTACGGCCTGCTCAACTACGCGACTTACTTCGAAGCTCAGGCCAACAGCCCGTCTTTCAGGCCACGATTCCGCTTCTTCAGCGCTCGCCTGAGCTTGGCGGGAGCGCTCGGCTGCCTGGCGGCGATGCTGGCCATCAGTCCGACCGCCGGCGCCATCGCGGTGGTCGTGCTGTTCGCGCTCTATCACTACGTCTCGCGCACCGTCCGGGTGGAGCGCTGGGCCGATAGCTCCCAGTCCCGTCTGTTGCAGCGGGTGCGCGACGATCTGCATTCGATTCGGGACACCCTGGAGCATCCCCGCGACTGGCGCCCGGTGCTGCTGGCATTCTCGGACGACCCCGGGCGTCGAGAGCGATTGACGCGTTTCGCCTCGTGGCTCGAGGGAGGTGCCGGCTTCACCACGGTCGTTCGACTCGAAGAAGGCACCGGCGCGGTTGCCCGGCGCAATCGCAAGGCCAGCGAGCTGGAGCTCCAGGCCGAGATCAAGCGCCAGGAGCTCGACGCCTTCGCGCGAGTCGTTCTGACCGAGGACGTGGAGAAAGCCGTGCCGATCGTCTTGCAGTCCTTCGGGTTGGGCCGGGTGCGGCCGAACACGGTGATCCTCAACTGGTACGACCGAGATGACAGCCAGGAAAAGCCCGGGCTGACGGCATATTCCCACTACGTACGACAGGCGCTGCGGTTCGACTGTAATGTGGTTCTGCTGGCTGCCCGGCGCTCCGACTTCGAGGCGATCGAAGCCGTTCGTCCGAGCGATCGGGTCATCGACGTCTGGTATCAGGACGACGCCGGCGGACGCCTGATGCTGCTGCTCGCCTACCTGCTGACTCGAAGCGACCGCTTCGCCGAAGCGACGATCCGACTGCTCGCGACGGCCGGCGACGGCGAGACGGAAACGGAGGCGCGCCGGCGGCTCGAGACGATGCTCGACGCGGTCCGGATCAAAGCCCAGGCGCAGGTCGTCGCCGAGTTCTCCGCCGCGACGGTTCGCCAGCGCTCCGCGGGTAGCACGGTGGTGTTTCAGCCCTTCCGTCTGACGCAGGAAGAGCCGATCAACATGTTCGGCGGCGATCTGGAGGACGTGGTGCACGACCTCGGCCTCGTGGCGCTGGTTTTGGCCAGCGAGGATATCGAGCTGCACAGCGAACCGGAAGGCGGTCGTCATGCCGAGCTGACCTCGGCCGTCGACGGCCTGGAGCGGGCCCAGCGGCGGGCCAAGGAAGCCGGGTCGGAGGCCGAGACGGCCGAGAAGGCCGCGGCCGAGGCGCGCGCGCGCCTGGCCGACGCCGGCGGCGACGCGGAGCGCCTCGGCGAGGCTGAACAGGCGCTGGCGCAGGCCGAAGAGCAGGCCGAGAAGGCTCGCCGTCGCCTCGCTCGAGAGCAAGCCAAGGTGCGCCTCGCCGAGCAGGAAGCGGCGGCACTGGGCGGAGAGGATCCGACGAGCGAAGAGGGCAACGAAGACGAGGGGTGAGGGTTGGGGCAGGGCATCGCCGGCCAGGCGGAGCTGCAGGGAAGAAACAACCCTTTTGCTAAGGTTGATCCGGGCGCGGCCGCATCGGCCGTTGCCAACAAGGAGAAACCCAGATGTCGCTCTCACCCAGACTCCGAAAGCTCGCGACCGTGGCCCTCGTGGCGGCGCTCGGCGCCGTTCTAGCCGAGGCTCAGCAGACACCGCCGACTCCGCCGGCCGGCCCGCGGCCGCCCGGCCTCGCCGGGGCGCCCGCGGCTGTCGTCGCGGCCCACAAGCATCTGCTGGCTTACGACACCGGGGCCGCGCGGCAGGCGCTCGAAGGCAGCCCCGCCGACACCAACGCCTGGGTGGCCACGGCTACCTGCCGAATCCTCGGGCTCGAGAAGGAGCTCGAGGCGGCGGTCGCCGAGTGCCGGCGGGCGGCCGACCTCGACCGCAGCCATCCGGCCCCGGCGCTGTTCCTCGGCGACAGCCTGGCCTATGCCGAGCAGCGGGGCGCCGCGGCAGGGGCTTATGCTCAGGCCGAGACCCGGGCCCGGGCGATTCTCGCCGCCCAGGCGGACGATCCGAGCGCGCTCTACTATCTGGGCGTCGCCCAGCAGCGCCAGCAGCGCTTCGCCGAGGCGGCGACGACCCTCGAAAGTCTGCGCTCGGCACGGCCCGAAGACGCGGAGGTCCTCTTCCAGCTCGGCACCACTCGCTTCTACCAGGAGGAGTGGCAGCCGGCCTTCGACCTGCTGAGCGCGGCGCTCGAGCGGAAGCCGGGAATCGCCCTGGCTTACTATTACCGCGGCCTGGCGGCCGCCAAACTGAATCGCAAGGATGTTCTCTTCAACGACCTGGACCGCTTCGTGAAGATGGCGCCAGAAGCGCCGGAGGCGGCCAACGCCAGACAGATCCTGAGCTCGTTTTAGCCTGTAGGCTAGAAGGTCATCCCCAGCCCGAAGTAGAACTTGAACTCGGGATCGATCTCCGGGCGCCGGTCGAGGGCATGCGCGAAGTCCGCGCGTAGAAGGCCGATCGGCGTGAGTGCGCGCAAGCCGATTCCGGCGGAGGTCGAGAGGTCGAAACCGAGCTCGCCGATCTCCGGCCAGACGTTCCCGGCGTCGGCGAACAGCACGAGGACGTAGTCCTCGAAGAGCCTCCAGCGGAGCTCCTGGTTGACGACCAGGAGAGACGCGCCGCCGGTCGGCTCGGCGATCGATCCGAATGTCGACTGCTCGCCGAGCGACTCGGTCTCGTAGCCGCGCACCGAGTACTCACCGCCGGCGAAGAACCGCACCTCCCGAATGAGCTCCTGGCCGAATGCTTCGGCCAGTCCCAACCGGTACGACTGCGCCCAGGATAGCCTCCGGCCGCCGAGCTCCGCGAGCGGCAGGCTCAGGTTGAGCTGCGAGAACAAACGCGCGTAGCGCAGGTCGCCACCGAGAAAGCTCTCCGACCCCGAAAGATCGACGCTGGCGAACCACCCGCTTTCGGGCAGCGGCACCGCCGGGCGGCTGTCGAAGACGTACTGCACCCCGAGCTGCGGGTTCTTGACCCTCACTGTGATGAAGGGCAGCGGCCGCTTGGTGTCGGTGTGCCGCCAGTAGACGCGCAGCGTCCGCCGCGCCCCGAGCGGGTGCGAGTACTGAAGAGTCCCCTCCAGAATCTCGGTGTCGATCTCGATAGTGCCGGAGAAGAAGTCGAACGCGGTCTCGGTGACCTCTCTGGCGGCGGCGAAGAACTCGAGGGTCCCGGGTCCCCCGAAAGCCCGTGGAATCCTCGTCAGCCAGCGCAGGCTCCGCTCGTCGTTCGAATAGAGAGCACGCAGGCCGAGCGTCCAGCCGCGTCCGAGGAAGTGGTTGTCCGTCGCGTCGAACACGGCTCCCGAGCCGGCCTCCGAATCCCACCGCACGCCGTAGGTCAGCCGGAATCGGTCTCGCTCGGCGAGGTCGAAAACGACCCGCTCGAGACCGGGCTCGAGGGCGAGCCTCCCGGTCGTGACGCCGCTGAAGAGGCCGGTTCGCCACAGCCGGGTGCGGGCCGCGGCCAGGTCGTCACGCGCCAGGACCCGGCCCGGCTCGAGATCGGCGACCCCCCTCGCCCACTTTGGACGGGTGGAGCGCAGACCGGTGAACTCGATCTCCGCGAGCTGCGACACCGTTCCAGGATCGACGACGAAGCGCACCGCCCTGGCGTCGGGGCGATCGCCCCCGGCCGGCTCTAGGATCGTCTGCACCCGGGCCTGGAGATGGCCTCGGGCGCCCAGCTCGCGCTCGATGGCGACCGCCGAGCGCGACAGCTCGCGGCGGCGCAGCGGGTCGCCGGGGGCGACGGTGAGCAAGGATTCCAGCTCCTCGGTGGCGACGGGCGGCTCGCCGGTACTCTCGATGGCGACGGCGGCGATCTCCTGACGCGGTCCGGGCTCGATCTCGACCGTGAGCACCCGTTCACCGAGCGACTGAGAGCGGCTCGCGATACGAGCCTGCGGGTAGCCGAGGTCCGAGAGCGCCGCGAGCAGACGGCGGTCCGCCGACGGCATGCCGACGGCGAGCTCCACGCGCTGCACGGTGTTGAAGAAGTAGGCTCTGAGTGCCTCGGCTTCAGCCGCCGGGATCCCCGTGAAGACCGGGGGCCCGGCCGAGCTCCGGACACCGCCGTCGATCTCGACGACGACCCGCCGGTCGCCGCCCGGTGAGTCGGGGTCGAGGGGCTCCACCGCGACGCCGACCGTCGGCTCGAGGAAGCCCTGGCTGCGCAGGGCGCGGACCGCCTCCGCCTTCATCTCCTCGATCGACTCCGCCTCGAAGAAGTCGGGACGGTAGAGGCTCGTGATCAACGGCCGAAGCGGCTTGGGGATCTTCTCCCCGGCGAAGGCGAACTCGGTTCGCGGGCCCGGTTCTATGGCGATCTCGAGCCGCACCTTCTGCCCCAGGCGGCCCGCGCTCGTCGGCCGCACCGACACCCTGGCGTCGGGATAGCCCTTGCCCAGCAGATAGTCGGCGAGCTCGACCTCGGCGAGAAAGCGATCGGCGGAATCGAACGGGTCTCCCTTGTCGAGCCCCAGCGCGCGCTTGATCCCGCGTTTCGACACTCCGGCGGGAAGAGTCTCGACGGCCAGCTTGGAGATCCGCGGCAGGCTTCCCTCCTCGCCCTTCTTCGTGCCGCCGAACTCCTGGCGCAGCAGCAGCGCACCGCCGTAGGCCGACTCGTCGTCGGTGAAGGCCTGGGCGACCAGGCGCGGCAGCCTGCGCAGCTCGTGCATCTCCAGCAGGTAGGTCTGCCCTTCCGCTTCCTGCAGATCGATCGAGGCGGCGATCGCGAGATTGGGCGACAGGTCCCGGCTCACCGTCAGCCGCGCCCCGGGATCGGTCTCTCCGAAGATCAGCAGCGGTCTCAAGGAGAGCGTGAAGCCCACCGATTCGCCGATACGCCCGGCGAACTGCTCTCCCAAGTAGCGCGCCAGATCGGCGGTGACGTCAGCAGCCTCCGGCGTCTGGGTGGGGTCCCCGCGCGAGCTGGCCCGAAACGGATCGTCGCCGGCAAGCCGGCCGATGGTGGGGTCCTCGAGCGAGGTGGTGGCCTCGAGCTCCAGCCGGGGATCGGCACCTTCTTCACCGGGATACTCGATCGCCGCCTTGTCCAGCCGCACCGTCTGCCCGTAGAGATGGAGGAGCCCCCCGGGATCGGCCTCGAGCCGACCCTCGATGACCGGCCGAGCGAGGGTGCCCGTCACCGCGAGCGGCTCCCAGCGAACGAGCAGATCGGCGAGATTGTTTTTGATTCGAACCCCTTCCCGGGCGCGCACTTCGACATCGAGAGCGATGCGGTCGCCCACGTCCTCCTCGGTGGTCGTCAGGTCGATAGGTGCCAGCAGCTGGCTCACGAGGTCGACGTCGAGTTGCAGGCTGCGGGTCAGCGAACCGCGATCGACGTCCAGCCGTCCGCCCAGCGTCGAGCTGCCGTCAGCGGCGAGGCGAAACTGCAGGTCGCCGCCGAGCGTGGCCAGGAGTCCGTAGTCGAGACGAAAGAGAGCCTCGGAGAAGCGGATGCGAAGGTCGCTCTCGCCGGCGTCCCACACGATTCCGGAGAGCTCGAGCGGGCCTTCGTTGAGGATCAGGCTGCCCTCTTCCAGGTCGAAGCGTCCGTCGACGAGAGAGAACCGCAGGCTCGGCCGCTCGAGCCGAGCCAGATAGGGGCGGCGAAAGAGCAGGGACGCCTCGGGTCCCTCGATGCGAAGATGGCCGCCGAGGCTCGCCGGGCTGCCGGCCGCCTCGAAGTCCAGACCCAAAGGTCCCTCGGCCCGGCCGCCGGCGAGAAAGGGATTGAGCAGGCCGGCGTCGATCTCGCCGCGACCCGAGACGTCGAGCTCGGTGATCAGCTCGCCCGGGGGGTCGCCGGGGGCCCAGGCGCGTTCGAGGAGAGCCCGCGCCTCGATGTCGAAAGTCTCCTCCCCCGAGCGCAGGACGAACGGTGCGAGGCGAGCCTCGCCGTCGCCGACGGTGATCTCGAGCGACGGCTCGAAACGCGTCTCACGGCCGCGCATGACAACTCGCGCCGAGTCCACGGAGACCGTCGCGTCCGCCAGCGCCGGCCGCTCGGGTGAGAGCGCGACGGCTCCCCGGGTGGCGAGCTCGAGGATCTCGGGATCCTCGGCGCCGAGGCGCGCGAGCAGCGGCGCCCAGTCGTTGACCGGGAGGTCCCACTCGAAGTGCGCCAGGCCCCCCGGCCGGGCGTCGATCGGGGCCGCGAGTCGGATCGATCCTCGGCCGGACGGGGTCTCGAAGGCGCCGCCTTCGATCTCGAGAAGACCGTCGCGCAGCGCGAATGGGAGGGTCGCCCGTTCGAGCACCGGCAGGCCGGAGACGACCTCAACGATCCCGGCGGTCGAGACGAGCGGCGCCTCGACCCGGCTCTCGCCGCGGCTGGAGACGGTCGCGCTGCCCACTTGCAGCCGAGCCTCCTCCCAGGTCAAGAGGCCCTCTGCGAGCGACAGCCGGAGTGCCGGTTCGGCCATCGTGATCGCCGGAAACTCGGTCGAAGCGACGGACAGACCGGGCGCGGAGATCTCGGCGCTGCCCGCGAGGTTCTCGAGCGGGCCCTGGATCTCGGCGTGAACGGACACGACGCCCGGCGCGACGATCTCGAGGGGCAGCGATTGGAGCCAGGCCGAGTCGACCCTGGCGTCGACGACCGCGCTCGTGCCGGTGGCCAGAGCGGCGAGGCGATCCGCCGGTCTCCACGCCGCCGACAGCTCGACTTCGGCCGCCGCCTCGAGCTCGAAGCCGTCGCCGGCCAGCGACCAGGGCGCGATCCGCAGACGGCCTCCCTCGAAGACCAGCTCGAGGTCGGTGGTCGCCTGCGCCCGGCGTCCGTCGAGCTCGAAATCGAGCCTGCTGACGACGGCCTTGCCCCCGGAGCACGAAGGGCAGACGGTGTCGAGCGTGAGCTGGCCGGCGGTGCCGGCTTCGAGGCGCCCGATCCGCTCGATCAGAGCGGCGGGGACGAGCGCGCTCCAGTCGCCCGCGGAAGCGGTCCATTCGACGGTGACGGGGCCGGCGCTGCGCGCCAGCGGCAGCCGAGCGAGACCCGCGAGCTGCGGCAGCTTCTCGAGCGCCGCGAGCGGAGCCTTCGCTTCGAGCGTCACCGGCTCGCGTCCGGAAAGCGCCGCCGTCAGCCGAGCGGTCAGAGCGCCGCCGGCCAGGCCGAACGATGCCTCGACGCCGGGGAGCCGGTCGTCGCCGGTGCCCAGCGTGAGCTCACCGGAGGCGCGCCGGAGGGGGAGGATCGGCTCGATCGTTCCGGTTCCGGCGAGGCGTCGTCCGGGCTCCGCCCGCCCGTCGAGACGCCAGGCGACCAGGCGCCGCGAGCCGGAGATCTCGGCGCTCAGTGAATTGAACACGGTCCCGTCGGCCGTGGACAGGTCGCGTGCCGTGACGGTGAGCTCACCGGTGATGGTGCCGAGTGGGTCGCGGACCCGGCCCGACCAGTCGAGTCGCCCCGTCGCCGCCGGCGTGAAGCTCCCGAGCTCGACGTCGGCCCCGGAGGTTTCGACCACGAGCGGCAGCGAGAGCGGGCGGCCGGTGGCGGTGAGGCGCAGCTGGCCGCCGCCGGGCGGTCGCAGCTCGGCCTGCAGGTCGATCTCCGGGTCGGTCGGCCCGCCCCGGAACCATCCTCCGGCGCTCAGCCGCCCGAGAGGCGGCAGTTCCGAGATCGAGCCGGGTGCGAGCAGCCGCGGATAGAGACGCGCGATCTCCGAGAGGAGCGCCTCCAACTCCGGCGCTTCGACGGAGGCCCGGCCGTCGTCGATCGTCCACGCCTCGAGGGTGCGCGAGGCGGGAGTGCTCAACCGAGCTTCCAGCCGGCGGGTGCCGGGCTCGCCCGGGAGAATCGACGCGTGCCCCACGATCGCGGCCGGCAGCTCGCCGGCGAGCTCCAGCCGGGGTCGCGCCTCGACCTCGAGGATCGGCTGTTCGTCGACGAACCCGACGAGCCGCACGATTCCAGCCACCGCCCGTTCCGCTTCGAGTCTCAGATCGGCGGTCAGCTCGAAGGCGGTCCTGTCGAGCTCGAGCCTCTCCTCGGCTGGCAGCAGTCCGGCGAGGAGCGCCGCGGGCTGGCGCGCTCCGGCGAGCGTCGCGCTTCCGCGCCAGGAGCCCAGATCGACATCGCCCCGGGCGACCAGCGAGCCCGTCTGACGTCCGAGCAGCCAGGAACCGGGGTCGAGGCGAACCTCGAAGACGGCTCGCGATTCCTCGAGGCCGGGGTCGAAGTGTCCGGAGAGCTCGGCCGCCAGGTCGTCGCCCGTCAACCGCAGGCTCTCGACGTCGACCGCGCCGCCCAGATCCATACCCGCTCGCAGCTCGACCTCGAGCGGCACCGGCTCGCGATCGGTCGAAGCCAGCACCACCGCCGCTGCGAGCTCGCGTACATCGAGTCGTCGCCCGTCGAACGCCGCGTCGATCCCGAGCTCCGTCACGGAGCTCTCGGCGCCGACTCCCAAGTTCTCGCTCCCCGGCAGGCGACCGAGACCGACCATCTCGCCGTCTCGGATCGCCAAACGCTCGATCTCGAGCGGCAGCTCTTCTCGCGGCGGTTCGTCGTCGTCCGTCGCCCGTGGCGGCGGCAGAGGCGCGGCGAGATCTACCCGCGGCCGCTCGAGCGACAAGAGCTCGAGGTCGACGCGGGCTTGCAGGATCGAGGTCGGGCGCCAGCGAGCTTGCAGGCGCTCGGCACCGGCGAACGGGCGCTCTCCCGGTACTCGCAGCCTCGGCCTGTCGACCTCCAGGACACCGGCGAGCGGCCTGAGCCGAAAGCCATCGGCCTCCGTCGAGAAGCCGGCGGCGGCCTCGGTCCAGCGGGAGACACGGGCGAGAACCGACTGCTGGATGCGCGGCACTCGAAGCGCCAGGACGGCCAGCGCCACGAGCAGCACGCCGACGGCGACCACGAGGAGGGCCGCTGCCAGCAATCGGCGAATGCCCGATCTACTTCGTCTCATGCGATGATCGTACTAAGTTCGAACCTGCCCGCGAGGTGCTCGTGAGCTGCCGCGACGACATCGACGATATCCTCCGCTACCGAATCCTCGCCAAACTCGGCGAGGACGAGAAGCTCCCGGCCGGAGTCGATTGGTTTCACGCCGATGAGTGACTCTCGACGGCGAGCTTCCGCGCTGATAAGTGTCTTCGTGGTCGCGCTCATGGTGAGGCCCGTCGCGGGTCGAGAAACAGCTCCCGGCTGGCTGCTCTTCGCCGACGACTTCGAAGCTGGTCTCGCGGCCTGGGAGACCAATGATGACGTCGCGGTCGCGATCGTCGACTCGGGCGACCCCGCACACGGCCGCGTGCTCGAGCTCAGCCCCAGCCACTCGACCCTCTACGCGCTGATCAACGGCTCCGAAAGCTGGCCGGCGTACCGCATCGAGGGCGAGGTGCTCTTTCCTACCGACGAGCACAACTACCTCGGTTTCATCTACAACCTGCGCCATGTCGGGGACCGGATCGATCTCGGCAGCCTCTACATCAAGGGCAACGGCAGCTACATCCGGGTGAACCCGCGCCGCGACTGGAACCCAGCACGAATGCTCTACGAGGAGTTCCGGGTCGATCTCACCGGCGACGCCGCGATCGTCACCGGCGAGTGGCGCCGCTTCGCGCTCGAGGTGGAGGGCGCCGTCTGCCACCTTTACGTCGCCGACATGGAGACGCCCAAGGTCACCTTTCCGTACTTCGAGCTCGACTCGGGCAAAGCCGGTTTCAAGCCGCGAGTCGTGGGCGGGCCGGTCTGGATCGACAACCTCCGCGTCATCGCGATCGACGAGCTCTCATACCGCGGCTCGATGCTTCCCGCCGGCGTCGAGCACGAGCCCGGGCGGATGGTACGCAGCTGGAGGGTGCTCGGCCCCCTCGAGGCGACCCACACGGAGCTCGAACGGCGGCCTCTGCCGCCGAGCGCTGGCGTGGTCGAGGATGGCGTCGAGCACCGCTGGCGCGAGTTCGAGACCGACGGGCGCGGCGCCGTCGTCACCGGTCGCGTCGTGGACTTTCTCGGGGAAGACACCGTCGCCTATTTTCACACGACGATCGAGGTTCCGGACGGCTCCGCAGCCGTGCTCGAGTTCAGCTCGATCGACGACCTGACCCTGTGGCTCAATGGCCAGTTCGAGGGCTACAGCTATGCCGACAACTACGCGTGGTACGACTTCAGCGTCAATCCCGACCACCCACCCTCGCCCTACACCTCGCTGGGTCTGGTCGTGGGCACCAACCACGTCCTGATCCGCATTCGCGGCGGCCGTTACGCCAGCGGGGGCTTCTTCGCGGCGGTGAAGACCAGCAAGTAGGCGCGGAGCGCGCTCCTCAGCCCTCGACCCGTCGCTTGATCCCGAGCAGGCACTTGCGCATCATCCAGATCTCGCCCGCCTCCAGCAGCGCGAGAGAGAACGCGCCGCCGACCCTCCAGCGCAGCCGGGTCACGAGTCGGGTGCGCTCCTCGTCGATCGTGTAGAGGCCCCAGGCCCAGGTGAAGGCTCCGCGGCGGTCCAGGTCGCGCCCGACCGCCAGCACCAGGAAGCGCTCGGGCTCGAGCTCCAGCACTCGGGCGTCGGCGACGTTCGACAGGGGGACCTCGTCGCCGACCGCGAGATTCTGAAACTGCGGGAGGATCCGATCGGCGCTGGGGATCCCATCGTGGTCGAGCCGGTCGTAGCTGTAGAAGCCGGCCCTCGAGTAACCGATCTGGACGATCCAGGGCCAGATCTCCTCGGGCCGGCCGCGGATGGTCACCGCCCGGGTGGCGACGAAGGGTGGCGTCGCGACCAACTGGTCCCCGGGCATCCGGCGGTCGACCTCGGCCGGGGTGGCGCCCCAGTTGCGCTGCCAGGGACGATAGACGAGCTGGAAGAGCACTCCCAGCGCCACCAGCACCGCGACCAGAACGAAGGCGGCTCTGAGCATCTTGCTGCTCACGGCATCAGTTTACGCCTACCACCCCTTTGGAGGGCGCGCCCGACCGTTCTTCCGGTCTAGGCTCTCGTCACGACGGGACGCCGTGGTGCTGCTTGCTCGGCTACCCCGATCACGAACCGCGAGCAACCGGGAGAATCAAGAGTGGATTTTTTGATCTTCATCCTCTTCTTCGGAGGCTGGATTCTCCTGCAGCACGTCGTCCTGCCGCGGCTCGGCGTCCCCACCTGAGCGAATCCCAACCCGGCAGGCTGCCGGGTCGATTCGCCGGAAGCTGACGCCGATCCTAACGAATAGGGCAGGTTCTTCTCGTCGACGCAGCGCCGATCGTGGTCGGCGCCGATCGAGCGGACCATCTCGAAGTCTCGCGTGCTGCACACGCCGGTGACCTCGGCGCCGAACGCCTTGGCGATCTACACGGCGAACGTCCCCACAGCGCCGGACGCTCCGTTGACCAGGATCTTCCGACCTGCCTGGATCCCGCCCTCGTCACGCGGGAACTGCAGAGCCGTCTACGCCGCGATGGGGAGGCCGCCGCCCGCTCGAAGACTCGAGAACCGGTTGGGCTGCACGAAATGTCGCGGGATCGGCGGGTTCGGTTCCGCCTGCGACTCCGCCGTTCTTCTGAGCAGCTCATCGACTGAGGCTACGTGGGTTCGAATCCCGTTGGGGACACCAATGCGCACAGTTGTGCGCATGGCAGATAGCGCCCTCTGATGGACTTGTTGTCCCCGTAAGTTACTGTTTTTCAGTGACTTGTAGAGATGAGTCTCGGACTGAGCGGGGTTCCAAATCTCTCCCGTTTGGGTACCCAAGCGGGTCATTGGGGTCCCGTTGGGGTGCATCTCACCCCAACGGGGGCTTCTTGGAACCCTTCTGGGGAGCACGGCGCTAGGGTTCGGAGTCTGCCCCGCCTAGAAAAGGGGGAGCGGAGGCCGGCGCGTTGTCTTAGCCACGGGCACCTCTTGCTGGTGTCGGAGGCGAGGTCTGTCAGGACGAACCCGATCCCGGCGATCGGTTCCGTGCGAACAGAGCGTACAATTCCAATATCGGTGGTAAGAGGGACTGATGGTCGGCAGAACGCTTGGACATTACGAGATCGTTGACGAGCTCGGTTCTGGCGGCATGGGTGTCGTGTATCGGGCACGCGATCCGCGCCTCGGTCGCGAGGTGGCGATCAAGGTTCTGCCAGAGCACGTCGCGACGGACGCCGATCGTTTGTCTCGCTTCGAGCGGGAGGTCAAAGCCGTCGCTGCCTTGTCGCATCCCAACATTCTGGCGATCCACGAGTTCGGCATGGAGGGTTCAACGGCTTTCGCCGTCATGGAGTTGCTCGAAGGACAGGTCCTCGGTCAGAGGCTCGCGAGCGGGCCGCTGCCGCAATCGAAGGCGGTCGAGATTGGGGCTCAGGTCGCGCAGGCTCTGGCCGCGGCCCACGACAAGGGGATCGTCCACCGGGATCTCAAGCCGGACAATATCTGGATCACGGCCGATGGCCAGGTCAAAGTGCTCGATTTCGGACTGGCGCACTTTCACGGCGGTCCCCAGGATCCCGAAGCCGAGACGATGACCCACGCGACCGACCCCGGATCGATCCTGGGGACAGCGGCGTACATGTCGCCGGAACAGGCCCGCGGGGAAACAGTCGACACACGCTCGGATGTCTTCTCGCTCGGAGTGGTGCTCTTCGAGATGCTGACGGGCCACCAGGTCTTCGGACGGCCGACGGCGGTCGAGACGATGACCGCCGTGCTCCAGCACGATCCTCCCAGTATGGACGGTGCGCCGCAGCCGGTACCCGCCGTTCTCGAGCGTACGGTCCGGCACTGCTTGGAGAAAGAGCCTGCCGAGCGCTTCCAGACGGCGCGGGACCTGGCGTTTGCGTTGAACTGTGTCAGCGAGCCCGGGTCGGTCGGGTTCGATCGTGGGCTCGGAGAAAAGACTGCCGTTCGCCGGTTGAGTTGGCCGGCAGGGGTCGGGCTCGCGCTCCTGGCGGCCGCCGCAAGCGCACTCCTGGTTTTCGGGCTCGTCGGAAGCGCTTCTGCGCCGGAGCGTGCCGAAGTCAGTCGGTGGGAAATCTCACTGGCTCAGGACCAGGAGTTGCTGCTGGGCGGTCGCTCTCATCCACTGGCACTTTCTCCCGACGGATCGCAACTGGCGTACGTGGCGACCGACGGGGTCGAGAGTCTGCTCTTCGTTCGCTCCATCAACGAGTTCGACGCTGTTGCGCTCATGGGCACGGATGGGGCCAGGAACCCGTTCTTCTCACCCGACGGTGAGTGGATCGGATTCTTCGCCGAAGGTGAGCTACGCAAGGTGCCGAGCGGTGGAGGAGCGGTGCTTCGGATCTGCGATGCGCCCCTGGACAATCTCGGGTCGGCCTGGCGCCAGGACGGAACGATCGTGTTCGCCTCCTACGGTTCGGGCCTCTGGCGGGTGGTGGCCGACGGCGGCGATCCAATAGCGCTGACGCGGGTCGACCCTGCGTCC
This sequence comes from Thermoanaerobaculia bacterium, assembly GCA_945787575.1. Classification (GTDB taxonomy): domain Bacteria; phylum Acidobacteriota; class Thermoanaerobaculia; order Multivoradales; family JAHEKO01; genus CALZKB01. Next base: position 34,761 of record CALZKB010000007.1, read on the forward strand.
GGCGAGATCCAACACCGATGGCCGCAGTTTCTGCCAGGGGACCGGGTCCTGATGACGGTCGGCACGATTCGCGGATCGCGGGTCGTGGTCGTCGACCTGCGCGACGGCAGCAGGAGTCCGGTCGCCGACGTGAGCGATGTGGCGGTCGCCCGCTACCTGCCGACGGGGCACTTGCTCTTCGCCCAGGCGTCGACGCTCCAGGTCGTTCCGTTCGACGTGACCGACCTGTCCGTGCGCGGTGCGCCCGTCACGATTGTCGAGGGGGTCACCGCCCTGTCCGCCCAGGGGGTGTCCTACTTCGCGGTCTCCGACTCGGGCACCCTGGCCTTCCTCCCTGGAGCCGGCGATGCGGGGACTCGCCTGGTGTGGGTCGATTTCGCAGGCCAGGCCACGCCGCTCGAGGAACCATGGAGCGCCCACCTGATGCCACGGGTTTCGCCGAGTGGAAGCAGTGTCGCCCTGACCGTCGGCTCGGCGCTCGGTCTGCGGGTGATCGAGACCCTCGACATCGAGCGAGGCTCGAAGCGCCGGCTGACCTTCGAGGGCAGCAACGCGTTGCCCGTCTGGAGTCCGGACGGCCGGCGCATCGTTTTCTCGTCCAGCCGAGACGGCGGGTGGAACCTGTACTCGCGGGCCGCCGATGGCAGTGACGAAGCCACGCTCCTGCTCGCAGGTGAGTACGAGCTTTGGCCCCACAGCTTCTCGCCCGACGGCACGGCGTTGGCCTATTGGGAGATCCATCCCGAGAATGCGCGCGATATCTGGATCCTGCCGCTCGAAGGCGACCAGACGCCGCTACCGTTCCTGGTGACGCCCTACAATGAGAGAGCCCCTGTCTTCTCGCCTGACGGTCGGTGGATCACTTACATTTCCGACGAGTCCGGGCGCGACGAGGTCTACGTACGGCCCTATTCCGGTCCGGGCGGCCAGACCACCGTCTCGACGGAGGGCGGTGTGGAACCAACCTGGGCACCGGACGGACGGCGGCTGTTCTATCGCAACGCCGATAGCATGATGGTCGTTTCAGTCGAGACCGGGTCCGGCTTCTTCGCGTCGAAGCCCTCGGTCTTGTTCGAGGGTCGCTTCGACCGGGGTGTCACGGGCAATCTGAGCTACGACATTTCGCCGGAAGGAGACCGGTTCCTGATGATCCAGCCCCTCGGGGACCGCACAACGGCGAGCTTCCGGGTCGTTCTCAACTGGTTCGACGACGTGCGGCGGTTGTCGCCCGTCGAGTAGCAGAGATCTCTGGAATGATCGGCACAACTGTCTCTCACTACAAGATCCTCGAGAAGCTCGGGGGCGGTGGCATGGGAGTCGTCTACCAGGCCGAGGATCTGACCCTGGGTCGGCAGGTGGCGCTTAAGTTCCTGCCGGACGCGCTGGCCGAGGACCCCGAGGCCCTGGCCCGGTTCCAGCGCGAGGCGCGAGCGGCCTCGGCTCTCAACCACCCGCACATCTGTGTGATCCACGAGCTCGGCGAAGAGGAGAGCCGTTACTTCATCGTCATGGAGCTGATGGACGGCCAGACGTTGAAGTACCGGATCCGCGGTGAGCCCATGCCAGCCGAGCAGATCGTGAAGATCGGCGCCCAGGTGGCGGATGCCTTGGAGGCGGCCCATGAGGCGGGGATCGTTCATCGGGACCTCAAGCCGGCAAACCTGTTCCTGACTCGGCGCGGCGACGCCAAAGTGCTCGACTTCGGGCTCGCCAAGATGACCGAAGACATGGGTCGGAAGGAGTCGAAGTCGGCCGAGGCCGAGACCGAGACCGAGCTGGCCCCCGAGCGGTTGACGACCCCCGGAACGGCGATGGGGACGATCGCCTACATGTCACCGGAACAAGTGCGCGGTGAAGAGCTCGACGAGCGAACCGACCTCTTCTCCCTGGGGGTGGTGCTCTACGAAATGGCAACGGGGAAGCAGCCGTTCGAAGGCAAGACCGCGGGGGTGATCTTCGACCTGATCTTGAACCAGGCCCCAACGGCGCACATGAACTTGGATCTGCCCGCAGAGCTCGAGCACATCCTCAAGAAGGCGCTCGAAAAGGACAAGACCTTCCGCTACCAGTCGGCCCAAGATCTCAAGGCGGACCTTCTACGCCTCGAGAGGGATGCGACCGCGGCTCCTGTCTCGGAACCGGCCGCGCCGGCCATGGCTGCGGAACCAGCCGAAACCGCGTTCGCGAGGGGGGATTGGGAAGTCGCCTACGCGGAATTCCACGCGATCCGCGAGCAGCGCGACCTCTCTGCGGAGGAGATGGAGAAGCTCGGCGCTTGCGCCTCTTGGCTCAGTAAGTGGGACGAATGGACTCGGACGTTGGAGAGCGCCTATGCGGCCTACGCCAAGGCGGGACAGGACGTCGCCGCGGCTCGAGTAGCGCTCGACCTGACCAGACTGTACGTGGAGAAGGACGCAGCGAGAGTCGCCGGAGCCTGGCAAAGGCGGGCGGAGCGTCTTCTGCGCGACGCGCCACCGTGCGTCGAGCACGGCCACCTGCTGCGCCGGCAGACGGTGGTGGAGCTCGGCAAAGGAGCACTCGATCGAGCGTTGGAAGTCAACGAGCAGTGCGCCGCGGTGGCGGATCGCTTCGACGATTCGGACCTCCGCACGGTCGCGCTCCACGACCGCGGCCAGATTCTCATCGCCCGTGGCGACGTCGAAGAGGGCATGGATCTGGTAGACGAAGCCATGGCCTGTGCGGTGAGTGGAGAAGTGGCTTCCGAGACTCTCGGCAATCTCTACTGCCGAACGATGACGGTGTGCCAGTCGCTTGCCGACTTCATCCGGGTCCGTGAATGGAGTGAATCGGCGTCGCGATGGTGTGAGCCGCACTCCTTGTCGGGTTATCCCGGCGTGTGTCAAATCCACAGCGCAGAGGCTCTGCGCCAGCAGGGGCAGTGGCAGGAGGCCGAGCAGGCCGCCCGCAGCGCCTGTGAAGATTTCGAGAAGAGTGGATTGAATGTGCACGCCGGCGAGGCTTTCTACGCACTGGGCGAGATTGCTCGCAACAAAGGAAACTGGGAAGAGGCAGAGCACGCTTTCCGGCAAGCGCACGAGTTCGGTCACGACCCGGTTCCAGGACTGCCTCTGCTGCGTCTCGAGCAGGGGAAGAGTGAGGCCGCGCGGCAGACCATCGAGCGCGCCCTGGGCGAGAATCCGCAGGATCGGCTCCGTCGAGCGCAGCTGCTCGCAGCGAGGAGTCGCATCGCGCTGGCGAACGGTGATCTGGTGCTCGCAGAGGAGGCCGCTGAAGAACTCTGCGAGTTGTCGGAGAAGTTCGGTTGCCCGATACACAGGGCGCAGGGGCTAATGGCGCAGGGTGCCGTACAGCTCGTGCGCGAGGACGCTGAGAGCGCCGCGTCGACCTTGCGCGAGGCGTGGTCGATCTTTAACGAATTGGGACTTCCCTACGAGGCTGCAAGGGTGCGCGTACTGATGGCTAAAGCGTACCTGCAGACCGGGAGTCTCGAGGACGCGAGTCTGCAGTTCGAGGCGGCAGCCAAGACGTTTGGCGAACTAGGTGCCCGGCCGGATCTGGAGGCCGTCACGAAGATGATCGACGCAGCGAGTTGACGGCACGAGCTGAGTACCATGATTGGCCGCGCCGTCTCCCACTTCAAGATCACCGCCAAGCTCGGCGAGGGCGGCATGGGGGAGGTCTACCGCGCCACCGACACCAAGCTCGGGCGCGAGGTCGCGATCAAGGTACTATCGGAGGCCTTCACTGCCGATGAGGAGAGGCTGGCGCGGTTCGAGCGCGAAGCGCGCGTTCTGGCGACGCTCAATCACCCCAACATCGCCGCTATCTACGACCTGGCCGAAGACGGCGGCACCCGTTTCCTCGTGCTGGAACTGGCCGAGGGCGAGGATCTCGCAGCTCACCTGTCTCGTGGTCCCATCTCGGTCGAGAGTGCGCTTCCTCTAGCCCTCCAGATCGCCGAGGCGTTGGAGGCCGCACACAAGAAGGGAGTCGTTCACCGCGACCTCAAACCGGCCAACGTGATGGTCGGCGCGGACGGCTCGATCAAGGTGCTCGACTTCGGCCTCGCCAAAGTATGGGCGAAGGAGCCTGCCGATTCGGCTGACCTGTCGCTCTCGCCCACCCTCACCGCACAGATGACGACAGCCGGGAGCCTTCTCGGAACCGCCGCCTACATGAGCCCCGAGCAGGCACGCGGCAACGAGGTGGACAGACGTTCCGATATCTGGTCCTTCGGTGCCGTCTTGTGGGAGATGCTCTGCGGTAGGCCACTCTTCGACGGAAAGACCGCCTCCGACCTGCTCGCCGCGGTATTGAGAGAAGAACCTGACTTTGAAGTCCTTCTCGCGGCCACTCACCCCGCCATCCACCGGCTCCTGCGAAGATGCCTCGAGCGCGACCTGAGCCGCCGGTTGCAGCATGCGGGCGACGCCAGGTTGGAGCTACTCGATGCCCGCGAACATCCGTCGGAGTTGCTCCCCGCGCCCGCGGCCGGGCCATCACCGAGTCTAAAGGGAGTCGAAGGCACCTGGACGCTGACGACACAGGTTTGCTCCCATCTGCAGCGGGAGAACCTGGATCCAGCGCTCATCGGCGACCACCTGGAGTACCTGGACAACCAGCGCTCTTCCGGCGTGCTCGTAATGTATCTGGGTGGACTGGGCATGGGGCACTCAGCGTTTGAGCCCATACTCGAGAGCTCTCCTTATCGCGGGGTCGCCGTCACTCTTTACGGCATGGAGCAGCGGGCGAATCGCCGGATTCCACTGCCGATTTCCAACCATTTGACGATCTTGCGGCTGTTTTTGAAGCATCTGAAGGAGAGCATCAAGCCAGCAACGACCATCGTGGCAGGTTTCTCCAGCGGCGCCGATGTGGCCCTGCGATTGATCTCCGAAGGGGGTCTGGACCGCAACTCCGTTGCCGGAGTTCTGGCGCTCAGCCCCAATCTCAACCTCGATACGTGCTTCTTTACGGCACAGGTGGCTCGCATCCCGGACAATGCCGACGGAGGGGTATTTGGTGTGGTCAGGGATTTGATGGCCGAGATAGAGACCGCCGAGGCGTGGCTTGTGCAGAACCCATACTTCGTCGAGGCAGTGCGCAAATTCCGCACGGACGTGAGGGCTCTCCGTCGTCATGCTCAAGACATCGTGAGACCCTTCAAAGAGGGCACTGGATGGCCCCTGTCAGGCTGGTACCAGGATGCAAGGCGGGCTGGCGTAGCCTTACGCGTCGTCTTCGCGAGTACTGAAAGCGAGCAAGTCCCACTTCGCGACCTCATGCTGGCGCACGTCGACGATGAGGTTTTTGGCCCGGATTTCGAAGACTCAGAGATCGTGACCGAGCCCGACAGTCACCACTTCGATCTCATGCATCACTCGGTCATCGAGAAGAACCTCCTTGAACTAGTCAAATGCATCCGCGCTGCTAGCACGAGGTCAGCGTGATCGGCCGCACCCTCTCGCACTTCAAGATCACCGCCAAGCTAGGCGAAGGCGGCATGGGTGAGGTCTACCGGGCTGAGGATTCAAAGCTCGGGCGCGACGTCGCGATCAAGGTACTTCCCGAGGCGGTGAGTGCAGAGCCGGAGCGACTGGCTCGGTTCGATCGCGAAGCGAGGACGCTGGCGTCCCTTAACCACTCGTCGATCGCTGCCATCTATTCGTTCGAGCACGAGGATCCCGTGCACTTCCTGGTGATGGAGCTGGTCGAGGGCGAGGATTTGGCGGAGCGGATCGCGCGCGGTCCGGTTCCCTTCGACGAGGCGCTGCCGATCGCGCTCCGGATTGCCGAGGCACTGGAGGCCGCGCACGAACGCGGCATCATCCATCGGGACCTCAAGCCAGCGAACGTCAGGGTCACCGCCGAGGGCCAGGTCAAGGTCCTCGACTTCGGCTTGGCCAAGGCGTTCGAGCCTGGGGACGGAACCAGTGCAGATGCCGAGGACCCCTCGAACTCGCCGACCTTGACTGCCCAGATGACCCGGGTTGGCACCCTTCTGGGAACCGCCGCCTATATGAGCCCGGAGCAAGCCCGGGGCCAGGAGGCGGACAAGCGTGCTGACATCTGGTCGTTCGGGGTGGTCCTGTACGAAATGCTCGCAGGAAGACCGCTCTTCGACGGGGCCTCGGTGACTGATGTTCTTGCGGCGGTGGTCCGAGATGATCTGGATCTGTCAGGGCTGCCGGCAAACGTACCGCGCTCGATTCGCGACCTCCTGACCCGGTGTCTCGATCGGGACCCGAAGAATCGACTGCGTGACATCGGCGAGGCGCGGGTGCGAATCGCTCGAGCTCTGGCCGCGCCAGAAGAGGCCGAGCCTACGGCTGCGGGGCTCGCGGCAATCCCGCTCTGGCGGCGTCTGTTGCCCTGGGCATTGGCCGCTCTTGCCGTCGCCGCGAGCCTCTTCACCGCGCAGTTCTACTTCC
>CALZKB010000008.1:0-71747 GCA_945787575.1 Thermoanaerobaculia bacterium
GCTCGACCACCGCGGCGTGCAGCTGGTTCTCGTCGCGCATCGGCGCGGTGCAGCCCTCGAGGTAGCTCACGTGCGAGCCCTCCTCGGCGATGATCAGGGTGCGCTCGAACTGGCCGGTGTTCTGGGCGTTGATCCGGAAGTAGGTGGAGAGCTCCATCGGGCAGCGCACCCCTTCCGGGATGTAGACGAAGGAGCCGTCGGAGAAGACCGCCGCATTGAGCGCGGCGAAGAAGTTGTCGCCGGGGGGGACTACCGAGCCGAGGTACTTCTTGACCAGCTCGGGGTGCTCCTGGACGGCGTCGGAGATCGAGCTGAAGAGGACGCCCGCCTCGGCGAGGCGGTCCTTGAAGGTGGTGGCCACCGAGACCGAGTCGAACACCGCGTCGACGGCGATGCCGGCGAGCATCTTCTGCTCCTCGAGCGGGATGCCGAGCTTCTCGTAGGTGGCGAGAATCTCGGGATCGACCTCGTCGAGGCTCTGGGGGCCGTCGCCGGCCTTCTTGGGCGCCGCCCAATAAACCATCGACTGGTAGTCGATCTCGGGGTACTCGACGTTGGGCCAGGTCGGCTCGGTGAGGGTTAGCCAATGCCGGTAGGCCTTGAGCCGCCACTCGAGCATCCACTCCGGCTCGTTCTTCTTGGCCGAGATGAAGCGGACGACTTCTTCGTTGAGTCCCGGCGGCAGGGTTTCCTGCTCGACGTCGGTGACGAAGCCCCACTGGTACTCTCGGGCTACCTGTTCATCGATGATGTCGGTTCCAGACGGTGGCATGTCGCCTCCCCTTTGTTCATCCGAGCGCCCCCGTTTTTCGGCCGCGGGCGCCTGTCGATTCCCACTCTTGCAGGGCTTTCGCTAGCTGACTTCTACGGGCCGGGCTCTCTCGAACCGAGCATCCTCGAACTGGGCTTCTTCGAACTGGGCTTCCTCGAACTGGGCCGGTGCCGAGCCGAGGGTGACGAGCTCTTGGGGCAGCCCGTGGGTCATCTCTTCCAGGGTGATCTCTTCGAGCGCCAGCCGGATCGCGTCGTTGATCTGCTGCCAGTTGCCGCGCACGGCGCAGGACGGCTCCTGGATGCACTCGCCGGGGGTGTCATCGATGCACTCGGTGATGGCGATCGGCCCGTCGAGGGCGCTGATGATCTCGGCGACGCTGATGGCGGCCCCGGCGCGCGCCAGGCTGTATCCGCCCTTGACGCCGCGCAACGAGTCGAGCAGCCCCTCGCGCGCGAGACCCTTGAGGATCTTGCTGACGGTCGGTGCCGGCAGCCGGGTCGCCGCGGCAAGGGCGGCGGCGGTGAACTGGCGCTCCGGCTCCTCGGCCATCCGGGTCAACAGCACGATGCCGTAGTCGGCCTGTTTGGTCATGCGAATCATGGTCGGTTCCTGGAAAAAGGACTGATCTAGTCCTATTTAGAGAATCGATGGTACCAGAGCGTTTCCGGCTGTCAAGAGCCGGTCGCGAGGACCTCGCGGATCCGCTGGCCCAGCTCGCGGGTCGTGAACGGTTTGCTGAGCAGCGGGACACTCGGATCGAGGGTCGCGGAACTGGCGAAGCCGGACATGAAGAGCACCGGTAGCTCCGGGTGTCGCAGGTGGGCCTTCTCGGCGAGCTTGGGGCCGGTCATGCCGGGCATCATGACGTCGCTGATCAAGAGATCGAAGCCTTCGCTCTCGTTCAGCCGCTCGAGCGCCTCGTTGCCGTTCGACGCCAAGACGACCCGGTAGCCCTGGCTCTCGAGAAACCGCTGGAGGAGGAGACGGACGCCCTCTTCGTCGTCGACCACCAGGAGGCGCTCGTGGCCGGTCGCGGTTTCGCCCACCTCTTCGATCACGTTCGACTCCGCGATCGAGTCGCTGGCAGCGCTCGGCAGAGATATCGAGAAACGGGTTCCCTTGCCGACGGTGCTGTCGACGTCGACACGCCCCTTGAGCTGTTTGACGATGCCAAAGACCGTCGACAATCCCAAACCGGTGCCGATCCCCGGATCCTTGGTAGTGAAGAACGGCTCGAAGATGTAATCCAGCTCCTCGGCAGGAATGCCGCCGCCGTCGTCCGCGACCGCCAGCTCGACCCAACGGTCGACTTCCCCGGTCTCGCTGTCCTCGCCAACGATCGGCAAGTTGGCCGTCGAGATCACGATGCGGCCGCTCTCGCGCATCGCATCCTTGGCGTTGATGACGAGATTGAGCAGTATCTGTTCCAGCTCGGTGGCGTCGGCGACCACCTTGTCGACCTCGCCCCCGAGGTCGAGCACCAGCTCGACTTCGTCGCCGATCGCGCTCTGCAGCAGCACCGCCAGATCCTGAACGATGGCGTTGAGATCGACGTTCTGGGGAGAGAGAATCCTGCGGCGGCTGAGCAACAGCAGCCGGCGAGTGAAGGCCGCCGCTCGCCCCACGACGCTGGTGATCTCCTTGACGCTCTCCGCCCCGGGCGAGCCCGGCTCGAAGTGCCGGCCGAGCAGCTCGCTATGGCCCTGCAAGACGGTCAGCATGTTGTTGAAGTCGTGCGCGACGCCGCCGGCCATGCGCCCGACCGCTTCCATCCGCTGGCTCTGCAGCAGTTGGCGCTCGAGCTTGTGTCTTTCGGTGACGTCGCGCAGAGACCCTCGAATCGCCGTCAAGTTGCCCTTTGCGTCGCGTTTGGCGATCGCGGTCGACAGCACGGTCAGAGTGGAGCCGTCGCGGCGCCGGACCTCGATCGGAAAGTCACGCAACCGACCGTCCCGCTCCAGGTGAGCGAGCACCACCTCGCGATCAGTCGCCTCGGCGTAGTGCTCGCTCGCCACGAACTCGCGCAGCATCTCTTCTTTCGAGCCGTAGCCGAAGAGCTGCACCGCCGCCTCGTTCGCATCGACCATCCTCCCTTCGGGGGTCGAGATGTAGAGGGCGTCCTGCGACTCCTCGAAGAGCTCTCGAAAGCGCCGCTCCGACTCGCGCAACGCCTGCTCCTGGCCTATTCGTAGGAGCTCGGTCTGAGTACGTGAGGCGAAGATCAGCAGCGCCGGCAGCATCACCGCGGGGTCTTTGATCGGCGACTTGCCCATTACCGCGATCAGGCCGAACGGCTCGTCGTCGGTCGACATCAGCGGCATTCCGACGTACGACTCGACGCCCAGCTCGGCGAGCATCTCATCGTCCGGGAAGAGGCTCTGAACGTCGCTTGGGTAGTGGCGCGGCTCGCGGTTGACGACCCCCTCGCAAGGGGTCCCCGGAAGGTCGTAGGACATCGCCTCTTGGGCGAGCTCGGTCCCGGCGAACGCAATGACCTCGATCTTCTCGCGGTCGCCTTCCACGAGCTTTCCGACCAGGGTGTAGTCGGTGCCCAGGATGTCGTTGACCCGGTTGGCCACCTGGCGGCAGAACTCGAAACCGGTGAGCTCGGACACCCCGCGGCTCACTTCCTCGAGCGCCCGCTGCACTTGGCCTATCGCCGTCCGCCGGCGGCGCTCGTCGCCCAGCAGGCGATCGAGACCGACTACCGCTGCCACCCCGAGCAGCGCCGTCGCCAGCTGCAGCCAGACACCGGCGGTGGAGACCGGCGGCTCCCGGAAGGCGCGGAGACCGAATAGCACGAAGGCGGCGGCGAGCGACGCCAACAAGGCGGTCAGCAGCAGCGCTCGGCTGTCGCGCTGGCGCCGCCACAGAAGCAGCGACAGGACGACAGCCGCCAGGATCAGGATACAGCTGGTCCACAGGACGACGAGGGTCATGGTTGGTCTCGGGTACCCACGACTCAGCGGCTACCCGGAGCGCTTCCGTTCACCGCTCGTGAGCTCTAGGGATGCTGCGGCCATCCTAGCAGCCCCGGGTGGATACTCGCCTTAGGCTCGGCGGTATTCTCCTCGGTAGCCGGGGGACGGCTAGTGAATCGAAGCGGTGTGGGGTCGCGATCACGAGAGCGAGACTCCGAGGGTCGCGAGGTCTAGGGCCGCCTGCTCGGACCAGCCGCGGTTGGCGGCGGGAGAGGCCGGGCTCGGGTGGAGGATGCGCCCGACCGGCACCGCGGTGCCGTCCAGAGCTCGCCGCGCTTGCTGCTCGGCGAAACGGCCGACGCCGATCACCAGCTCGGGCGCAAGCCGCTCCACCGCCGCCGCGAGCGCCGGGTCGCACGCCGCTTCGACGGCGCGACGCTCGGCGACCGGCAGCTTGTCAGGAGTTCGGTTGCGGCCGCTCTCCTCGAGAAACATCAGCGGACAGTAGTTGAGCACCAGGCAGCGCTCGAAGAAACGCCGCGGCGTGCCGAAGAGCTCGCGGAACCATCCCCACAGACGCCTGCCGCTCACCTCGCTACGTGCGCAGGTGAAGCCGTCGATCGGGCGTTTCGGATGTTCCTCGGCGGGGCGCTCGACCGGCGCCTCGACGGCCAGCCAGTCGCGCACCAGACTGACCTCACCGAACGGCACGCCGGTCTGCGCCATTCCCCACGGGCCGGGGTTCATCCCCAGAAAGACGATCTGTTTGCGGCCCGCTCCCCAGCGTTCCAAGTAGGCTCGGTGCGGCGCCCAGGCATAGCGCAGGGGGTTGTATACGTGGGTGACCGGGGGGCCGAACTCGAGGCTGTCGACGGCGCCCGCCAACCGGTCGGCGATTTCGATCAGGTCGCTCACGACCGGCCGAGTGTAGCCGCCGGTCGACCGGGCCGAAGCGGGGTGGGCGATCCAGGCTAAGATCCTACCTAGCGAGCGGCGCTTGCGATTCCCCTCGGCGAGGAGGCGCTCGAAGCGATGACCGAAGACCAACTCTTCCTGCTGCGCTTCTCGGGCGACGTCTGCACCAAGGCTCGACTCACCCGCCACCGCTTCACCGACCAGATCGTCGAGGCGGTCGAAGACGCGCTCGCCGCCAACGGTCACGCCTGCTCCGTCGAGCGCATCTGGAGTCGCCTCTTCGTCACCTCCGACGGTGTCGACGCCGGAGCGGTCCTCCAGCGCGTCTTCGGTCTCCGCTCGGTATCGCCCGTAGGGCGCTACCCGTGGTCGACGCTCGACGACATCGTGGCGGCCGGCGTCGCACACTTCGCCTCCGCCGTCGCCGGCCGGCGGTTCGCGGTCCGGGCGCGCCGCACCACCGGCCATCCTCGACTGCCGTTCGACTCCCCCGCCATCGAACGAGCGCTCGGCGCCGAGCTCCTCGTTGGGGCGGCCGGGGTCGACCTCGACCATCCGGAGGTCACCGCCGGGGTCGAGGTGCACGCCAAGGAGGTCTATCTCTACTCCGGCAAGCTCGACGGCCCCGCCGGCCTGCCGATCGGGGTCGAGGGGCGTGCGCTCGCCCTGATCTCCGGAGGCTTCGACTCGGCTGTCGCCTGCTGGGAGACGTGGAAGCGGGGCGTCGCCCTCGACTTCGTCTTCTTCAACCTCGGGGGGGCCGCCCATGAGCGGGGTGCCGTCAGGGTCGCCGAACGGTTGGCTCGGGACTGGGCCTACGGCGATTGGCCGCGACTGCATGCGATCGAGCTCCGGCCGCTGCTCGAGCAGCTCAAACTAGACGTCAAGCCGCGCTATTGGCAGCTCGCCTTGAAGGCGCTGATGCTGCTGACCGCCGATCGGTTGGCCGCCGAGCTGCGCCTCCCCGCTCTCGTCACCGGGGAGGCGATCGGCCAGGTCTCGTCCCAGACCCTGCCCAATCTGGCGCTGCTCGATCGGTTGATCGAGCGGCTGGTGCTGCGGCCGCTGCTGACCGCCAACAAGGACGACATCGTCGCCCTGGCGCGCCGCATCGGGACCTACGAGCTGTCCGCCGACGTGCCGGAGTTTTGTTCGCTGGCCGCGCAGCACGCCGCCACCAAGGGTCACGGCGGCGAGCTCGCCGCCGCGGTGGCGACCTTCGACCGCGATTGGATCGCGAGCGCCGTCGCCCGCCGCCAGGTGCACGAGCCGCGGATGCCGAGGGTCACCCATGATGTCGCGGGTGGAGTCGACCCCGCGGCGATTCCGCCGGGGGCGACCGTCATCGATCTCCGTGCCGGCGGCGACTACCGTGAATGGCACTGGCCGGGAGCGCTCAATCTCGAGTATCTCCAAGCGCTCAGGGCGTACCGCTCGCTCGACCGCTCTCTCGACTTCGTCCTCTATTGCGAGGTCGGTCTCAAGAGCGCCCACCTCGCGGAGCTGATGCAGGAAGCGGGTCTCTGTGCCCACCACGTGCCGCGAGGGGCCAGCGCCCTGCGCCGCGCCGCCGCGACCGGGGTGGCTGGTGTGGCCTCGGAGGGAGCTGTTAATCTGACGCTCCGTCGCTCCTGACGGCTTCACCACGAAAAACCGATGCCTCCCGTTTGTTTCGCCATCAACGGTCTCGGCCGCATCGGCCGCGCCCTGCTCCGGATCGCGGAGCCCCGCCCGGCGGTCGAGCTGGTGGCGATCAACGACCTCGGCACGCCGTCTCAACTGGCTCACCTCGTCGCCCACGACTCGCTGCACGGTCCTTTCGACGGCTCGGTGGCGGCCGCCGACGGGACGCTGAACCTCAACGGACGCTCGGTCCGTGCCTTCGGCGAGGCCGATCCGAGCCGCGTCGCTTGGGAGGAGACCGGTGCCGAGGTGATCGTCGACGCCACCGGACTGTGCAAGACGCGAACGCTCGCGTCGGCCCATCAGCGTCCCGGGCTCGATCGGGTGCTCGTGTCGGCCAACGCCGACGTCGACCTGACCATCTGCGTGGGGGTCAACGAGACCGACTACGACCCCGACCGCCACCGGATTCTGAGCGCCGCGTCGTGCACGACCAACTGCCTGGCACCGATCGCCTTCGTGCTCCAGCGCGAGTACGGCATCGCCCGCGGCATGCTCAACACCGTCCATTCCTACAACAACGACCAGCGGGTACTCGACTTCCCGCACCCCGACATGCGCCGCGCCCGGGCGGCGGCGCTGAACATGATCCCGACGACGACCAGCGCCGTCGAGGCGCTCGGCCGGGTGATGCCGGAGCTCGCCCGCAAGCTGAGCGGTTTCGCGGTCCGGGTGCCGACGCCCAACGTCTCGCTCATCGACCTCGTGGTCGAGCTCGAGCGGCCGGCCGGCGTCGAAGAGGTCAACCGGGCATTCACCGCGGAGGCCGCCGGTGACCTGGCGGGCGTTCTCGCCGTCTCTTGCGAGGAGCTCGTTTCCAGCGACTACCTGGGTAGCCCCTACTCGGCGGTCGTCGACCTGCAGCTCACCCAGGCGGTCGAGGAGCGCATGGTGCGCGTCGTCGCCTGGTACGACAACGAGTGGGGGCACGCCTGCCGGCTGGCCGACCTGCTCGAACTGATCGGTCGCGGAGGAGGATCCGGGCAATGAACTTTCGAACCCTCGATGATCTAACACCTGTCGCCGGTAAGACGGTGTTCGTGCGTGTCGACTTCAACGTCAAAGTGGTCGACGGCCGAGTGCTCGACGACACCCGATTGGCGGCGGCGCTGCCGACTCTGCGGGAGCTTGCGGACGGCGGGGCGCGGCTCGTTCTCGCCTCCCACTGCGGGCGGCCCGCGGGCGCGCCCGATCCAGCGTTCAGCCTGTGCCCGGTGGCGGCGGCGCTCGCGGATCTCGTTGGGAAATCGGTCCGCTTCGCGGCCGACTGCGTCGGCGAATCAGCCCAGAGCGTCGTCGACGAGCTCGGCGACGGCGAGCTCTGCCTGCTCGAGAATCTCCGTTTCCACGCCGGTGAGCAAGCCAACGACGACGAGTTCGCGGCGGCGCTGGCGGCGCTCGCCGAGGTCTTCGTCAACGACGCCTTCGGGACTGCCCACCGCGCCCACGCCTCGGTCGTCGGGGTCGCCGAGCGCACCGCGGAGAGCGCCGCCGGTCGCCTGCTCGAGCGTGAGCTCGAGGTTCTCGGCGGACTGCTGGGCGAGCCCGCGCGGCCGTTCGTAGCGATCATCGGCGGCGCCAAGATCGCCGGCAAGGCGGCGACCCTCGAGAACTTGCTGCCGCGGCTCGACGCCTTGGTGCTGGGCGGCGGCATGGCCAACACCTTTCTCGCCGCCCAGGGTCACGATCTGGCGGCCTCGCTGGTCGAGCCCGAACGGATCGATCTCGCGCGCACCATCATGGCGCAAGCCGCCGAGCGCGACACCCGGATCTTGCTTCCCAGCAACCTGGTCGTCACCAACGACCTCGATGATCCAACCACCATCGAGACGGTACCCGTCGACCGGATCCCGGCGGGCTCGATGGCGGTCGACATCGCCGAGGGTTTCGGCGACTCGGTCGCGGAGCTTCTCGCCGACGCCGGCACCGTCTTCTGGAACGGACCGCTCGGGGTCTTCGAAAAGCCGCCTTTCGACCGCGGGACGGTGGCAGTGGCTCGTGCCGTGGCTGCCGGCGCCGCCTATTCGGTGGTCGGCGGCGGCGAGACGGTCGCGGCGGCGAAGCTCGCCGGGGTGGCCGATCGGCTCGGCCACGTGTCGACCGGCGGCGGCGCGGCTCTCGCGCTGCTCGCCGGCGCGGTGCTGCCGGGCGTGGCCGCCTTGGAGGAGGGCGCATGAGCTCGCCGCGACGGCCGCTCGTCGGCGGCAACTGGAAGATGCACTTGACCGTCGTCGAGACCACCGCCTATCTCGCCAGGTTCGTGCCGGCGCTCGAGTCCGACGGGCCGGAGGTCGTCCTCTTCCCCGGCTTTACCCTGTTGCCGGCGGCCCGCGAGCTAGGCCCCGACGGCTCCGTCGCGATCGGTGGTCAGGACCTCCACCCCGAGCCCCGCGGCGCCCACACCGGCGATGTCTCGGGTCCGCAGCTCGTCGACGTCGGCTGCTCCTGGGTGCTGTGCGGACACAGCGAGCGGCGGCACGATCACGGCGAGAGCGACGATCTCGTGGCCGCCAAGGTGGCGGCGGCCACCGCCCACGGGCTGACCCCGATGATCTGCGTCGGCGAGACCGCCGACGAGCGTGCCGCCGACCGCACCCTCGAGGTTCTGGATCGCCAGCTGCGCGCCGCCGTCGGGGCCGCGGTTGGGGCCGGCGTCGACCGCTACGCCCTCGCCTACGAACCGGTCTGGGCGATCGGGACCGGCCTGACCGCCACTCCTCAGATCGCTCAAGACGCCCACCGTTTCCTGCGCCGGCTGCTCGCGGAGGTCGCCGGGGAGACGCGGGCCGAAAGCTGTCGTATCCTCTACGGAGGGTCGGTCAACCCAGGCAACGCCGCTGATCTCATCTCTCAACCCGACCTCGACGGCTTCCTGGTAGGCGGCGCAAGTCTTGACCCAGAGAAATTCCTGACTATCATCCGTGCCTGCGGTTCGTAAGGGGCCGCGGTTGGAGGAATCATGATTCTGCTCGTTTCCACGATCCACGTGCTCGTCTGCCTGTTCCTGATAATGGTGGTGTTGCTCCAGCAGGGCAAAGGGGCCGACCTCTCGGTCTTCGGCGGCGGTGGGACGCAGGCGGCGTTCGGCGCGCGCGGCGCGGCGACTCTGCTGCACAAGCTCACCGTCATCGGCTTCGTCGGCTTCATCCTGACGACGATGGCGATCGGGCTCTTCTCCGGCTCCCGCGGCGCCTCCTCGGTGATCACCGACCTGCCGCCCGCGACCGAGGCGGTGGTGGAGGAGAGCGCGGTGGAAGAGAGCGCGCTCGCGGCGGAAGCGGTGCCGGTCACCGAGCCGGCCACCGAAGCGACAGTCGGCGAGACGCCCGCGGCCGAGGCCGACGACGCTGCCGCGGAAGCGACGACCGACGACGGCGGACAGTAGTGACTCTCGATGCGGTGATTTCCAGAGCCGAAGTGGCGGAATTGGTAGACGCGCACGCTTGAGGGGCGTGTGGGGCAACCCGTGCCGGTTCGAGTCCGGCCTTCGGCACCATCCTCACCCATTCCGACGCCCGGCTTGACGGCCGGGCGTTTGTTGCCTTTGGGCCTTGCCTCTGCTTTCCGGCCCTAGCGGGGCCGGACACAGCATCGCGTCCGTCGAAGAAGGCCCGAGCGCCCAGTCCGCGCCGCTTCGAGATCGAGCCTCTCGGAAGACGACGCACCGCATGTCAAGCGAGGATTGCTAGGATCCCACCGTGGCCAAGCAACCGATGCTCAGCGGATGGGGGATGATCGGGCGTCCCGGTAGGGAGCTTCGTTCCGAGGACCTGGCGGCGGTCGCCGCCGGGGTCTCCCTGACCCGTGGTCTCGGACGCAGCTACGGCGACTCCTCGCTGCCGGCCAACGGCGGGGCGGTCGCCGCCTCGCCGCTCGCCGACCGCATCCTCGGTTTCGACCCCGAGAGCGGGCGGCTCCGGGCCGAGGCGGGGGTCGCGCTCGGCGATCTCAACCGGCTGTTCTGGCCCCGGGGTTGGAGCTCTCCGGTGCTGCCCGGCACTCAGCACGTGACCCTCGGCGGGATGGTGGCGGCCGACGTTCACGGCAAGAACCACCACGTCGACGGCACCTTCGGCCGCCACGTGCGCAAGCTCCGCGTGCTGCTGGCGAACGGGCGGGTCGTGGAGTGCTCGCGCGAGGAAGAGAGTGAGCTGTTCCGCGCCACCCTCGGCGGGATGGGGCTCACCGGCCACATCCTCGAGCTCGAGGTCGACCTCCAGCCGATCCCCAGTCCCTGGATCTGGTCGGAGAGCGAGCGGATCGCCGGGGTCGACGAATTCGTGGCGGCGCTGCGCGCGGCGGCGAGCGATTGGCCGTTCACCGTCGGTTGGTTCGACGCCCTGGCTACCGGCGAAAAGCTCGGCCGCGGCATTCTGATGAAGGGCCGCTGGGCGACGGCTGAAGAGGCGCCGGCGGCCGCTCCCGCCCCGAAGCGTCGGCTGGCGGTGCCCTTCCACTTCCCGGGTTGGACCCTCAACCGGCTGTCGATTTGGCTGTTCAACACCCTCTACTTCCACAAGCACCCGCGCCGGCCGCGAGCCGGCATCGTTCATCCGGAGACGTTCTTCCATCCCCTCGACGCGATCCGCCACTGGAACCGGATCTACGGCCGTCGCGGTTTCACCCAGCACCAGTGCGTGCTGCCGGAGCACGAGAATCCCGGCGCCGCCCGCCGTCTGCTCGAAGATCTCACCGGCGCCGGCGGCGCCTCCTTCCTCTGCGTCATCAAGGACTGCGGCGAGGAGGGGGAGGGCGTTCTCTCCTTCCCCCAGCCGGGGATCTCGATCGCCATCGACCTGCCGGCGGGAGGCGGAATCCAGCCGGTGATCGACACCCTCAACCGGCGGGTGCGCGCCGAGGGTGGCCGGATCTACCTCGCCAAGGACACCTTCACCCGCGCCGAGGACTTCCGAGCCATGGAGACGAGGCTCGCAGCCTTCGAGGAGATCCGCCGCCGCTACGATCCGCAGCGTACCCTGCACAGCGCCCAGTCGGTGCGCCTGCTGGGAGACGCGGTGTGAACGTCGCGATTCTCGGCGCCACTCGCGGCATGGGGCGGGCCGTCGCCCGCCGCCTCGCCGAGCGTGGTGACGCCTTGTTCCTGCTCGGTCGCGACCGCGAGGAGCTCTCGCGGAGCGCGGTCGACCTCGAGCAGCGCGGAGCGGCCTTGCCGGTCGGCAGCGCGGTCTGCGACCTCGAGCGACCGGCCGGCTTCGTCACCGCCTTGGCGCAGGCCGAAGAACGGCTCGCCGGTCTCGATGCCGTGGTCGTCACCGCCGCCCAGTTCGCCACCCAGGAAGCGCTCGAGGCCAACGCCGAGCGCACCCGGCGCCTGCTCGACGTCAACTTCGCTCGCACCGTCGAGTTCTGTGAGCGGGCTCGCGAGCGGCTGTTGGCCGGCGGCGGCGGCACCCTCTGCGTCTTCAGCTCGGTCGCCGGCGATCGCGGCCGCCGGCCAGTGGTTCTCTACGGCGCCTCGAAGGCGGGGCTGACGGCCTACCTCGAGGGCGTCGATCACAAGTTCCACGGTGAGGGGTTGCGAGTGGTCTGCGTGAAGCCGGGATTCGTCAAGACCTCGATGACCGCCGGCCTCACCCCCCCGCCGTTCGCCGGCGAGCCGGATGCCGTCGCCCGTCGCGTCGTGCGCGCGATCGATCGGGGCACGCCGGTGGTCTACGCCCCCGCGATCTGGCGTTGGATCTTGCTGCTGATTCGCCTGCTGCCGCGGGCGGTGATGCGGCGAATCGGTTTCTAGTCCGTGTTTCTACCTCCATTCGCCTACACCGGCGGATCGGAGCTCGCCTGCTTTGTAGGCCTCTGTCGTCCTTCTGCCCGGTAGGGCAGAACCTTGTGGGCGGCCGTGCTTTCGCCGGGAGCGGGGGCACAGCTCCCCCGGCTACTTGATGACATGCGCGCCGGGTTGGCTCCGCTACCGCGGGCGAAGCCGCACGGTCACGATCTCGTCTTCGGGCTCGCGCGGGCGGCGCGGGCGCGGGGGTGCCGTGTAACCGAAGACCTCGGCGGCAGATCGGCTGCCGAAGTGATCGTCGAGCATCTCGAAGCTCGACAGCTCGACCTCCGAAGGATGATCCGCGCCGCAGGCGTGGGCGAGCTGTAGCAGCTCCTTGCGCAGGATGGTGACGTAGTTGGCCGCTCGCGCTGCCTTGCTCTTGGGGTCGAGCCCGCGCATCAACCAGCGGTTCTGGGTCGCCACCCCGGTCGGGCAGCGGCCGGTGTGGCAGCGCTGAGCCTGGATGCAGCCGATTGCCATCATCGCTTCGCGGCCGACGTTGATCGTGTCGCAACCCATCGCCAGGGCCAGCAAGCCGACCTCGGGGAAGCCGAGCTTGCCAGCCCCGGTGAATACCACTTGGTGGTCCAGCCGGCGCTCGGCCATCAGCCGGTAGACCCGGCTGAACCCGACCTTGAACGGCAGGGCGACGTGATCGGTGAAGGTCAACGGGCCGGCGCCGGTGCCGCCTTCGCCGCCGTCGATGGTGATGAAGTCGACCCCCCGCTCGCCGTCGGCCATGGCGTCGGCGAGGTCGATCCAGAAGCGCTCGTCGCCGACCGCCGACTTGATGCCGATCGGCAAGCCGGTGTCGGAGGCCAGCTCCTCGACGAAGTCGAGCAGCGAGTCGACGTCGGAGAATGCCGAATGCCGGGCCGGGCTCCAGCAGTCGGTGCCCATCGGGATGCCACGAATCTCCGAGATCTCCTTGGTGATCTTGGCAGCCGGCAGGATCCCCCCGAGGCCGGGCTTCGCGCCCTGGCTGAGCTTGATCTCGATCGCCTTGACCGGGTTGGCGGCAACCGTCTCGAGAAAGCGCTCCTTGCTGAACGTCCCATCCTCGTTTCGGCAGCCGAAGTAGCCGGTTCCGATCTGCCAGACCAGCTCGCCTCCGTGCTGGTGGTGGGGCGCGATGCCGCCCTCGCCGGTATTGTGGAGGCAGCCGCAGAGCGCCGCGCCGCGGTTCAGCGCCTCGACCGCCGCCGCCGACAGCGAGCCGAAGCTCATTCCCGAGATGTTGACGATCGAGGCCGGCCGGAACGCCTTCGTCCGCCCGCGCGCCTGACCGTTGATCTTGGCGCAGGGCACGGCATAGGTGGGATCGTGGTCGTCGCCAGTCGCCATGACTTGCGGGAACGCCGAGTGCTTGAGGATCAGGTGGTTGGCGCTGCCCTCGAGGTCGTCGTCGGTGCCGAAGCCGAAGTAGTTGTTCTCCTTCTTCGAGGAAGCGTAGACCCAGCGCCGCTCGTCGCGGGAGAACGGACGCTCTTCGTCGTTGCCCGTGACGATGTACTGGCGCAGCTCCGGGCCGATCGCCTCCAGCCAGTAGCGCAAGTGGCCGATGATGGGGAAGTTGCGCAGGATCGCGTGGCTCTTCTGAACGAGGTCATAGACCACCATCAGGCCGATCAAGGCCGCCAGGCCCAGGCCGATCCAGATCACCATTCCGGCATTATCCCCCAACCGCGATGCCGCTGGTGAGAGGGACGGACGAGAGTCGCCCTACGGCGAGTCGAAAATCGCGCAGCTCGCGCGGGCCGAGTAGCCGATCATCAGGATCTTCCAGCCCGCCTCCCCCTTGGCTAGCTGGAAGGCGTCGATTCCACAGTGGCTGTAATCCTCGCCGCGGTAGAACTCGTAGGCGGCCCACACCGTGGCCAGCGCTCCGTCGATCCGCACCTCGGGAAGCACCATCACCTCTCGCGGCTCGAACGGAAGGTCGGCGAGCCCGGCGGCGAACTCCTCGGGAGAGGTGAATCGGGTGGTGCCGTCGTCCTCGACGCGAGCGATCACGGCGCCGTCGACCATGGTGCCGACGACCCGCGCCGAGTCCTTGGCCTGCATCCCGGCGAACAGCTCGTCGATCACCGCCAGGACGGCGGCCTCCTCTTCCGTCCGGTCCTCACCCTCGGCAGTGAGCTCGGCCAGCGTTTCGGTCCCGGCGGCGCCCGCCAGCCCACCCAGCAGGGCACCGATCGTCAGGCCGGTGATCCGCCCGGTCCGCTTGAATCTCATTCTCGAATCTCCCTCCGCTCCCCGGATTCGACGACCACGAGCGTCACTCTATCGCCGCCGGCACTCTCAGCGTCTCACCGACCGCGGGCACGATGAAGTCGCCGGCCGGGAGGCCGGCGGCGGTTCGCGCTCGCGCCAACCGCTCCCCGGGCTCCTCGCGGGCCTCCTGCGACAGCTGGAAGCAGCCGAAGTGAATCGCCATCGAGCGCTGCGCTTCGAGCTCGCGGTGGGCGGCGACCGCCTCCTCGGGATCGAGGTGCGCGGAGCGCATGAACCACGGCGGCGCGTAGGCGCCGATCGGAAGCATCGCCAGGTCGATCGGCCCGAACCGGTGGCGTATCAACTCGAAGTGCGGGCCGGCCGCCGTGTCGCCGGCAAAGAACACCGTCCGCCCAGCGTGCTCGATGACGAAGCCGCCCCACAGCGACCGGTTGCGGTCCCTGAAACCGCGATTCGACCAGTGCTGGACCGGGGTGAAGGTCAACCGTAGATCGGGACCGAGCTCGACCGTCTGCCACCAATCGACCGACCGAGTCGGCTCCACTCCGCGGCGGACCAGCCACTCGCCGACGCCGAGACCGGCCCACACCGCCGGCTGATGGCTGCCGGCGAGCCGGCGCAGGGTCGGAAGGTCGAGGTGGTCGTAGTGCGCGTGGCTCACCAACACGTGATCGATCGGGGGTAGATCCTCGAAGCGGATGCCGGGCGCGTGCACCCGGCGCGGGCCCGCCCAGTCGACCGGGCTGGTGCGCCGCGACCAGATCGGGTCGGTGAGCAGGTTGCGGTCACCGATCTGCAGCAAGACGGTGGAGTGATTGACGAAGGTCGCCGCCAGCTCGCCGGGCCTTAGCCGCGCGGCAGGCGGCGGGGCGGCGGGCGTCTCCACCCACTCCGGCCAGTCGGCGTAGTCGGTCGTGAGACGCATCCGCAAGAAGTCCCCTCCCGAGCCGTGACCGGCGGACACCAGGTTGAAGAACCGCTCGCCGTCGAAGTGGTCGCTGATCGGCCCGGCATACGTCGGCAAGTCGCGGGTGGCGGCGAAGCTCCAGGCGAGCAGGGCGATGGCAGCCACCGCCGCCAGCGTGAGCATGGCGAGCCGCCGGCATCCTCTAGCCGGTCCTCGTTCCACCTGACTCACTTGTCGACCCGACAAAAACCGGCTTTCACGGCCAAATTAGTCCACTGGATCTCTGTTTGACGTTCGAATCGAAAACTCTGGTCCACTCAAAGCTCCTTGGAGGCTCTTTGCCGCTTCCGCTGTGCTCTGTTGACGTTTCGCGAAAAGAGAGCGCCGGCCACAGGTGCCGGCGCTACGGTCGTCGGGTCCGGGTCTCAACGACACCGCCGATGCAAACCCCGCGAAGGCCGCTGAAGTCCACTTGGGCTTCGGTCTGGCCGTCATCCTGCCGAACTTAGTCCACTGGCCGCAGCGGCTGCCCGTCCTGGGAGCCCCTTGGCGACACCTGCCGCGTCGGGTTCACTTCTCAGGTGATCGTCAGCTCGAGGGTGCTCGCTAGCTCTGTCAGGGGGCCGGGTCTCCCTTCTCTTCGGAATCGCGGGGGCGATTGAAGTCATCGATTCCCAGCTTGTGCCTCTCCAAGTACCGATGATTCCTGTCCATCCACTCGGCGATCGCTTTGCGGACGGCATCGGAGCGCCCGCTGAAGACAGTGCCGCTGAGACGGTCGATGACCCATCGCTGATAGGGAGTGATTCTCGCGGAGATCGGGAGCGTATGTTCTGACATCGTTTGGCCTCTGGTGGCATTGTTGGGTATGCTAGAGTAGATGATAGCATCTGGCCACTCGCACCGGGTAGATCGCGACGTTTTGCGGTTGTTTCGAGCTCGATTTCGACCGGGATTCTCGCCCTTGGCGCAGCGTTCGCCGGCCTGGCAGCCGAAGCCGACAGACCTGCGGTAGAGTCTCGGCCCATGACCGACGACGCGCCCGGCGAGACCGGTGAAACCCCTGAAGCCGAAGCACCGAAGACCAAGCCAAAGCCGGCACCGCCGCCCGCTCGGGAGCTGCCTCAGATCGAGGCGATCGCCGCCTGGGTCGAAGGCGGCGAGCTCCCGGTTCTCGCCGAGCTCTTCAAGCTGCCGACCGGCGCACCGCTGCCGTTGGCCAAGTTCGACGCGCTGGGAATGCAGATCAAGAAGGAAGAGCTGCTGCCCCAGCATTGGCAGGTGATCTCCGACCGTGCGGCTCTCGACGACTCGTTGTTCGAGGGGCTGGCCGAGACCGGCCGGTTGCGGGTCGGCTACCGCGACGAGGAGCTCTCCCGCCGGCGACTCCACAACTTGAAGCTCGCCTGGCGGGAGCTCGCCGGCAAGCAGCCCTCGCTATGGAGCGTGCCCGATCTGTTGGTCGCAATGCGCCGCCTCTACGAGCGTAAGACCGAGTTCGACGTCTACGAGCTGCTGTCGGTCGTCCGCGACGTCTGGAGAGGGATGACGCTGCCCTTCGGTCGCGAGCAGCTCGAGATTCTCTGGGCTTGCCTCGCCTTCATCCGGGAGAAGACCAAGAAGTAGACCACCGGGTGGTAGCGGCCGCACCCGTGGCCGCCGTTCTTCTAGAACAGGGCGTAGATGAACGGGGCGAGGGCCGAGCTCTCGGTCACCACGAGGAGCGCTCCGACGAGCAGCAGGCTGATGACGATCGGTGCCAGCCACCACTTCTTGCGGACCCTCAGGAAGGTCCAGAAATCTCTGAGTACGGAGAGTCTGCTCATTGCGGTCGGCCTCGTGGTCGCGGTGAGGATAACTCAAGTCGAGCCGCTTGTTGAGGGTCGAGGGGGGTGAGCCGGTTCTCGATCAAGAAACGAGCGACGGTTTGCGCCGCGATGCGGTGGGCGAGCTCGTTGGGATGGGGGTCGGCGAACGGATCGACGGCGAGCCTGCGGGCGTCGATCCCTCGATAGGCGTGGCGAAGATCGATCGCCGGGATGTCCCGCAGGCGGAGCTCGGTCATCACCAGGCGGTGGAGGTCACGGTAGTCGTAGCCCTCGTCGATCTGTTGATCGAAGACCGGGAAGACCGCCGCGACCAGGGGCACCCCGCGATTCCAGGCCAGCTCGCGGAAGCCGTCGAGCGCCTCGCGGGTTCGCTGCCAGCCGGGACGCTCGTAGATCTCGCGGTAGTAGCGGCGGAGGGCTCGGCGCTGGCGCGCTCTTTCGAGCCGCTCGTAGCCGACCCTGAACAGCCGGCTCGCCCGGTACAAGCCCTCGACCAACAAGCCCTTCGGCGGCCGAAAGACGAGCGGCTCCACGATGTCCTCGAGGCCGTATCGGCGCCGGCTCTCGGCATCGTTGATGCAGTAGCCGAGAACGAGGAGGTCGGTGTCGTAGTCGTCGAAGCGCTCCTCGACCGCGGCGAGCTCCTGCATCGTGTTCCAGCCCGGCCGGCTGACGGTCGAGAGCTCGATGTCGACCGACCGATCGACACTCTCGATCAGATACTCGAGTCGCCGGCCCCAGCTGTCGGGAGAGTAGATCCCGTCACCCCAGGTGAAGGAATCGCCGATCACCCAGATCCTGAAGCTCGCCGCGTCCGGCTCCGGAGAGACCGTCTCTCGAAAGTGGGGTGCGTCGACCGGCACCCGGTACTCCTCGACCACCCCGGTCAATCTCGGCGGCGGGGAGTCGGTCAACCGGAGGGTCGTTTCGAGCAAGGCGACGGCGACGGCGAGCCCGAGAACGACCGCCGCCAGCCGCATGGCGAGACCCTTCATTCGTCGACCCGCAGCACCGCGAGAAACGCCTCCTGCGGGATGTCGACCCGGCCCACCCGCTTCATCCGGCGTTTGCCTTCCTTCTGTTTCTCGAGCAGTTTGCGCTTGCGGGTGATGTCTCCGCCGTAGCACTTGGCGATGACGTCCTTGCGCAGCGCTCGCACCGTCTCGCGGGCGATGACCTTGGAGCCGATCGCTGCTTGGAGGGCGACCTCGAAGAGCTGGCGGGGGATGATCTGTCGCATCTTCTCGACCAGTCCCCGGCCGCGGGCATAGGCCTTGTCCTTGTGGACGATCAGCGACAAGGCGTCGACCGCCTCGCCGTTGACCAGAATGTCGAGCTTGACCAGCGTCGAGCGCCGGTAGCCCGCCAGGTGGTAGTCGAACGAGGCGTAGCCGCGGGAGATCGACTTCAGCCGATCGTAGAAATCGTGCACCACTTCGGCCAGTGGAAAGTCGTACTCGATGAGCACCCGATCGCTCGCCACGTACTCGAGCTTGCGCTGCTCGCCGCGGCGATCCTCGGCGAGGGCGAGGAGCCCTCCGACGAAGTCCGCCCGGGTGACGATCGTCGATTCGATGTAGGGCTCTTCCATGTAGTCGATGCGCCCCGGGTTCGGCAGGTGCGCCGGGTTGTTGACCGCCACCACCTCGCCGTCGGAGGTGTGAACGCGGTAGCTCACCCCCGGAGCGGTGGTGATGAGGTCGAGGTCGAACTCGCGCTCGAGTCTCGCCTGGATGATCTCGAGGTGGAGGAGCCCCAGGAATCCACAACGGAAGCCGAAGCCGAGCGCCGTCGAGCTCTCCGGCTCGAAGCTGAACGAGGCATCGTTGAGCCGCATCTTGTCGACCGCGTCCCGCAGATCCTCGTAGTCCTCGGAGCTCACCGGAAAGAGCCCGGCGAACACCATCGGCTTGACCTCCTGGAAACCGGGGAACGCGCTCGCGGCAGGTCGGTCGACGTGGGTCAGGGTGTCGCCGATCTTCGCCTGGATGAGGTCCTTGATGCCGGCGAAGACGAAGCCGACCTCCCCGACGCCCAGCCTCTCGACCTTGCGGGGCTTTGGCGCGAACACCCCAAGCTCGTCGACCTGGTAGCTGCGGCCTGACGCCATGAACTCGATCTTGTCGCCCACCGCCACCTCTCCGTCGATTACCCGCACCAGACACGCGACCCCTCGGTAGGAGTCGTACCAGGAATCGAAGAGCAGCGCCTTGAACGGCGAGTCGGGGTCGCCGGTCGGGGGTGGGATGTCGGTGATCAACCGCGCGAGCACCTCGTCGATGCCCTCGCCGCTCTTGGCCGAAGCAAGAATCGCGCCCGAGGCGTCGATTCCGATCACCTGCTCGATCTGCTCGGCGACTTTGTCGGGATCGGCCGACGGCAGGTCGATCTTGTTGATCACCGGCACCATCTCGAGATCGTTGGAAACCGCCAGATAGGCGTTGGCCAGGGTCTGCGCCTCGACCCCCTGCGCCGCGTCGACGACCAGCAGCGCCCCCTCGCAAGCGGCGAGGCTGCGCGACACCTCGTAGCTGAAGTCGACGTGCCCCGGGGTGTCGATCAAGTTCAGGATGTAGCTCTCGCCGTCCGGAGCGACGTAGTCGAGACGCACGGCCCGCGCCTTGATGGTGATGCCGCGCTCGCGCTCGAGCTCCATGTCGTCGAGTAGCTGCGACTGCATCTCGCGCTTCGACACCGCGCCGGTCCTCTCCAGCAGGCGATCCGCCAGGGTCGACTTGCCGTGGTCGATGTGGGCGACGATCGAGAAGTTACGGATCCGCTCGTGAGGCTTCATCGGGCAGTGGCTGGAGACAGGGGGAGGCGGCTCGCGGCTTCGACGCGGAGGGGGTCGTCGCGTTCTCCGCGGCGCTCGCGGATCAGCGCGGCGTGCGCGATCATCGCGGCATTGTCGCCCGAAAACTCGAGCGGCACCAGCCGCAGAGCGACGCCGTGCTCCGTGGCCCAGCGCTCGACCTCCCGCCGCAGCAACCGGTTGGCGGCGGCGCCGCCGGAGACCGACAGGAGGTCGGGTGCCTGCCCTTCGCGCCGCAAGCGATCGAGGCGATCGATGACCTGCGCGACGGCGGCCGCTCGGAAGCTCGCCAGCAGATCGGCAACCGGCGGTGGCGCTTCCTCGCCGACGACTCCGATCTGGTCTCTTTCCAAGCGCTCGATCTCGAGCTGGGTCTGGCTCTTGAGGCCCGAGTAGGAAAAGTCGAGGCTGCCGTCGCTGCAGCGCGCGACCGAGAGTCGCAACCCGCTCGGGTCGCCGCGCTCGGCTAGCTCGTCGACCAACGGCCCCTGGGGATAGCGCAGGCCGAGGCGCTTGCCGATCTTGTCGAAGACCTCCCCGAAAGCGTCGTCGCGGGTCTCGGCGAGGGTTGCGACCCGCCCGCCCGTGACCCGGTAGAGGGCGGTGTGGCCGCCGGAGACGACCAAGGCGTGGAAGCTCGTCGGTGGCTGCTCGGCCGGCCCGCCGTCGGTGCGCAGGAACGGTGAGTAGAGATGGCCTTCGAGATGGTGCACGGCATGGAACGGCAGGTCGCGAGCGTAGGCCAGCGCCCGGCCCAGTGAGAGGCCGACGAGCAGCGATCCGATGAGCCCCGGACCCTGGGTGGCGGCGATCCCGTCGACCGCGTCGAGGCTGACGCCGCTCTGCTCGAACACCGCGGCGCTCACCGCCGGCCAGTTGCGCAGATGCTCGCGGGATGCGATCTCCGGCACGACACCGCCGAACGGCCGGTGGGACTCGAGCTGGCGGGAGACCACCGAGGCGAGCACCCTGCCGCCGCCGTCGACCACCGCCGCGGCGGTGTCGTCACAGGAAGTCTCGATACCGAGGATGATGGGCGTCTGGCGACTCACGCCGCGGATTGTATGGTCTTGCTAGGATCCGGGGCGCCATGCTGCGTTTCGCCGAAGCTTCCAAGCCGGTCGAGTTCGACCCGCCGCTGCTGCTCGCCCCGATGGCGGGGGTGACCGACCGTGACTTCCGGCTCCTCATCCGTCGGATCGGCGGAGTCGGGGTCGTCACCATGGAGTTCATCTCCTCGCGGGCTCTCGTCGGCGGCCATCGGGCGGTCACCGACCTGATGCATTTCAGCGAAGAGGAGCGACCGCTCGCCATCCAGATCTACGGCTCGGACGTCGAGACCATGGCGGAGGCGGCCGAGATCGTCGAGGAGCTCGGCGCTGACATCTGTGACATCAACATGGGCTGCCCGGCGAACAAGGTGCTCAAAGGGTGCGCCGGCGCCGCTCTCATGGGCGACCTGCGACTCGCCGAGCGGATGATCATCGCTGTCAAGAAGCGGTTGACCATCCCGTTGACCGTCAAGTTCCGAATCGGTCTCGACGAGACGCGCCGCAACTACCTCGAGCTCGGCAAGGTGTGCGAGGCGAGCGGGGTGTCGGCGGTCGCCATGCACGGCCGCACCGCCAAGCAGATGTTCTCAGGGAAA
Source organism: Thermoanaerobaculia bacterium (assembly GCA_945787575.1). GTDB lineage: Bacteria > Acidobacteriota > Thermoanaerobaculia > Multivoradales > JAHEKO01 > CALZKB01. The sequence continues at coordinate 21,517 of CALZKB010000008.1, forward strand.
GCCGACTGGAGCGCTATCGCGCGACTCAAGGAAACACTCGCGGTTCCGGTGATCGGCAACGGGGACATCCGCGAGCCCGAGGATGCTCTGCGGATGATGGCCGAGACCGGTTGCGACGGCGTGATGGTCGCCCGCGCCGCCACCAAGAACCCGTGGATCTTCCGCCAGACCGAAGCGTTGATGTCGGGCGGCGAGGTGCCGATGCCGACGATTGGCGATCGCCGCGATCTGATCTTGAGCCACTTCCGGATGGTCGCCCGGCGCGAGAGTTCTCGCTTCGCCCTCCACAAGTTGCGCAAGTTCACCGGCTGGTATACCCACGGCTTGCCGCACGGACGCAAGCTCCGCCAGCGAATCAACTCGCTGGCCGACGTGCCCACCTTCCTCGCGGCGGTCGAGGAGTTCTTCGAAGAGCTGCTCGAGCGGGAGCGCGCGGCATAATCGACTACGAGATCGAGATCGCCGGCGACGCCGCCGCGATTCGCGACGCACTGCCGGACTACGTCGCCGGTTGGGGCGGCGAGTGGCTTCCCCGGATCGACGGCGGGGCGGTGGCGTTCCCGGTGGCGGCCGGGCTGCGCCACGGTCTGGTTGAAGGTCGGCTCGAGATCGTCGCCGAGGCCGATCGCAGCCGCCTGGCGTTCGAGGTCGAGAAGGTCACCTACTGGCTCAACTGGAGCGCCATCGCTATCCTCTCCGTCGGCGCCAGCGGCGGCATCCTGCTGCTGCTCTGGCCGCTCTATCCGGTGCTCCTCACCCTTGCCCCGGTCGCCGCGATCGCCGCCTTCAGCGCCTGGTTCCTGGTCAACGCCCGGCTGTCGAACAGCGGACCCCGCGAGTTTCTCGAAGGGCTGCGCGTCGAGATCGAATCTTCGGACGAAGATTCGTGGTGACCGGGGTCGCCCGTGGTGACCCCCCGGGCGTGGTGACCACGGAGCAGCGCCGGCACCTGTGGCCGCCGTTCTCTCTGGGCCGCGGGGCGACTTGCGCCGCTTGGTACAATAGGTACCGGATCTTTGAAGGATCCCACGTGGGGGCGTTCCGGCTTCGACGGGGGACATAGCGGTTCTTGGGTGGCGTGTCGCTTCTTCCGCTCGTAAAGCGGAAAACACACTTGCCAACGATAACTTGGCTCTAGCGGCTTAAACCCCGCTAGCGCGACGGTGGAAGCCTTGATTCACGGCGTCTACCGCTCGCGTCGCTAAAGTGGATCCATGGGTGTCGTTCGCCTCAGCCGGCATCCGGGTACTCATGAGGCTGGCCGAGCTCGCGGATGGCCTAGGTTCCAAACGAGCTCAGCGAGATCCCTAAACCCAGGCTACACACGTAGAAGCCCTCGAGACGCGTCTTCCGGACGCGGGTTCGACTCCCGCCGCCTCCACCATTCATCGTTCCATCCTCGCCCAGCCCACCGAAGGTCTGGGCGGTTTCTCTATGGGGAACGGGAATCGAACCCGCCGTCGATGAGCGCAAGCTCAGCGACCAAGAAACACAGCTCGACCCAGGCCGAAACGCGGCCTGGCCGCTTGCGAGCAAGCGAATCCCGCCGCCTCCACGCGTCCGACGAACTCGAGGCTTCAGCGCAGCCTTGCCGCGATCCCGCTCAACGTCTCGCCCAGCGCGGCCCGCCGCCTCTGCGCGACGGTGTCGCCCCGGTCCTCTTGTTCGAGCGTCGCCGCGAGCGATTCCAGTCCAGCGGCCAGATCTTCGTCGTGCGCACCTTGCTCGAGCTGTGCTGTCGCGCGGTCGAGCGCTTCGGTCAGGTCGACCGCAAGCGGCTCCGACAGCGCCTCGCCGCGCGCGAGCTGATCCAAGTACGCGCGGGCCACGACCGGCTCGGCCGGCCAGTCGACCCGGAACTGCTGCTGCGGGTTGAACACGCCGCCCTGGTCGGCCACCGCCGCCGCGGCGATCTCGTGCTCGGACAAGTGTTCGCTGGGCACGAGCGCCAGCACGTCCAGCCCGCGCGCGATCTCCGTGCCGTAGATCCGGCCGCCGTACCAGTAGGTCGACCAGTATCCGCCGAGGACCAGCTCCTCGGCATCGATAGGTCCGCGGTCGAAGTAGGCGATCTCGACCGGGTTGGCCGAGTCGGTGAAGTCGATCACCGAGAGACCGCCCTGGTACCAAGCCTGGACGAAGATGTCGCGGCCCGGAACAGGTACCACGGAGCCGTTGTGCGCCACACAGTTCTCCTCCTCCAGCTGCGGCGCCGGCATCTTGTAGTGCGCACGGAACTCGAGCTTGCCGTCGACGATGTCGTAGATCGCATCCGCGCCCCAGTCGAGAGGATCGTAGGCGCGGCAGCGCGGCCGGCTGCCGCCGCCCCACTCGTCGGTGAAGATGACCTTGGTGCCGTCGTTGTTGAACGTCGCCGAGTGCCAGTAGGCAAAGCCCTTGTCGACGACCGCGTCCATGCGCTTCGGGTTCAAAGGATCGGAGATGTCGAACAGGATGCCGTTGCCCGAGCAGGCGCCGGCGGCGAGCCCGCGCTCGGGAAAGAGCGTGATGTCGTGGCACTCATCGGTCCGCCGGGTCTCCTGCGTTTCGTCGCCGTGGTCGCCGCCTCTCCACAGGCCGGCCAGGACACCCGACTCGGGATCTGCAAACACGGCCGGGCTGTCGACGATGCGCGCTTGCGACGGATCGTCGACCGGAATCTCGATGACGTCGATGCGGAAGAGCGCCGTGCGATCGTCACCGGGCGACTCGTCGATACAGCCCTCCAATTCGTCTTCCTCGCGGACGGAGGCGGTTCCGGAGTTGTAGACGATGATCTTGCCGTCTTCGCCCCCGCCTCCGACACCGGGGCCGGAGACGACCGAGTGCGTGTGCGAGCCGCGGCAGGTCTGGACGGCCCCGACCTGTACCGGCCGCGCCAGGTCGCTGATGTCGAAGATGCGGAGTCCCCGGAAGCGCTCGGCGCTGACGTCCTCGCTCACCCCCTCGAGCCCGCAATCGACCCGCCCTCGGGTCTGTTCGACGGACATGATGAGCAGGTCGCCGACGATGGAAACGTCGCCCTGACCGCCCGGGCAGACGACGGAGCTGATCTGTTGGGGAAGCCCGCCGTCGACCAGCCGGTAGACGTTGAAACCGTGGTAGCTGCCGGCCACCATCACGTCGCCGGCAAAGGCCATGTCGGTGTTGGCGAAGCTCAAGAGCGGCGAGCGGTCGTACTCGTCGTCGTCTTCGTCCTCGTCCTCTTCGGCATCTTCGCCGGCCTCAGCAGCCACCTCGCCGGCCTCGTCCGCGTCCTCCGCTTCCTCTCCGGCGGTTTCGGTCTCCGGCTTCTCCGGCGGCAGCCCTGCCGGGTTGGCCGGGTCGAAGAAGCCGGCCGGTTTGGGCAGCGCGGCGACGAGCTCCAAGTTCAGCAGTGCCTGCCCGGCGTCGTCGAAGCCGGCGGCCAGCCCGGCGCGCGGATCGGTGGACAGCCCAACGAGCAGCGCGTTCATGCGCTCGATCTCGGCGTTCTGGTCGTTGGTCACATCCGTGGTGAACTCGAACAGCACCGGGTCGTAGGCCGAACCCGGCTGTTCGAGCAGCTCCTCGACCATCGTCACCGCTCCCTCGTGGTGGGTGATCATCAGCTCCAGGAACAGCCGGTCAAATGCGATGCCTTCCGATGCCGCGAGCTCGGCCATCTGTTCCGGGGTGGCCATGCCCGCCATCGTGTGGGAGGTGTGCATCGCTTCGTGCGCAGTCGGGTCAGGCACGTGCTCGCCGCGCTCGCGCAGCCACTGTTGCATGAAGCCGATCTCGTCTCCTTGCGAGGCGTCGATGCGCCCGGCCACGTCGATCAGCTCGGGCCGGTTCGTGCGGTCGGCCACCAGCGCGGCCATCTCGCGGGCCTGGTGATGGTGCGGGATCATGTCCTGCATGAACAGAGCGTCGGCCGGCGAGTAGCTCGTATCGGCAATCTCGATCGCCTCGTCGGCGCTGAGCTCCCGCGCCGGCTCGCCCGGCGCACCCGGCTGGATGATGGGCACCTGGGCCACGCTGGCCGCCGCTAGGCCCACCAGAACCGCGCACAGGCGGGCACACCGAAGCGGTCGAATGAGGGAATCGGGAGGTGCGGTCATGGGTTCGCTCCTGTGCAGGAATCGGAAGCTGAATTTTTCGGATCGCCCGACCCTATCGCGATCCAGCAGATCGCCAGCTCCCCCTGGTGCCCGAGCCCCGCGGTTGTTCGGATCCTCGCTCCCTGGCGCCTTCAAGGCGTGTCGAAGGCGCGGGCGATCGACTGGTCGAACGGCGGATGGAGAACCCCGGCGTCGGTGATGATGGCGGCGATGAGCTCGGCGGGGGTGACGTCGAAGGCGAAGTTGGCGGCGGGGGCGTCTTCGGGGGCGACGTCGACACCGAAGACGTGGGTGACCTCGTCACCGGCGCGCTCTTCGATCGGGATGTCCGCTCCGGAAGGAGTATCGCGATCGATCGTCGACAGCGGCGCCGCGACGTAGAACGGGACATCGTGGCGCTCGGCGAGCACCGCCACGGTGTAGGTGCCGATCTTGTTGGCGGTGTCGCCGTTGGCGGCGATGCGATCGGCGCCGACCACCACCCGGTCGACGAGGCCGCGGGTCATCAGCGACCCGACGCTATTGTCGGTCACCAGCCGGTAGGGGATCCGGGCGCGCTCGAGCTCCCAGGCGGTGAGCCGCGCACCTTGGAGCAGCGGCCGGGTCTCGTCGACCCAGACCATCGCCAGCCGACCCGCCGCCCACGATGACTGAATGACGCCAATCGCGGTTCCGTAGCCACCGGTAGCCAGCGCCCCGGCGTTGCAGTGGGTGAGGACCCGGTCGCCTTGGGCGAAGAGCTCGGCGCCGAACGCGCCCATCCGGCGGTTCGACTCGATGTCGGCGGCATGAAGCTCACCCGCCCACTCGAGGAGGGCGGCGCGCGCGGCGGCCGGACCCGAGGCGCGGTGACGCTCGAAGACGCGACGACCGCGGTCGAGCGCCCACCGCAGGTTGACGGCGGTCGGCCGGGTGCCGGCGAGCAGCTGCCAAGTGCTGTCGAAACGCTCCTCGAAGTCGCTCTCGTCGGCGCCGGTGAGGCCGACGACCAGCCCGAAGGCGGCGCTCACTCCGATCGCCGGGGCGCCGCGCACCGACAGGCGGCGGATCGCCGCCGCCACCGCTCCGGGATCGCGACACTTCAACCACTCCTCGGTGTGCGGGAGCACGGTTTGATCGAGCAGCTCGAGGTGATCGTCTCGCCAACGGATCGGCGAGAACGCGGGGAGCGAGCTGTCGCTGTGGGCCGAGTGATCGCTGGTCATCGAAGCCCCTAGTGTACGCGCTCGCGCCACCGGGTAGACGAGCACGACGAGTTGCTACAATCCCGCCTCCGCGGGCAGTGCACCCCCTGCCGGAAAGGTCACTTCGATGAAGGGCGATCCCACGAATCTCGGTTTCTCCACCCGAGCGATCCACGCCGGTCAGCCGCCGGACCCGACGACCGGCTCGGTGACGGTGCCGATCTACGCGACCTCGACCTACGTGCAGGAAGCAGTCGGCCGGCACAAGGGGTTCGAGTACGCCCGGATCCAGAATCCGACCCGCTCGGCGCTCGAGACCAACGTCGCGGCGCTCGAAGGGGGCCGCTCGGGCCACGCCTTCGCTTCCGGCATGGCCGCCATCCACACCCTTATGAGCTTGCTTCGCTCCGGCGATCACATCGTCGCTTCCGACACGGTCTACGCCGGCACCTTCCGGCTGCTCACCCAAGTGCTCGATCGCTACGAGCTCCATTCGAGCTGGGTCGACAGCAGCGACCTCCAGCAGGTCGAGGACGCGGTGATCGAGCGCACCCGGATGGTCTACGTGGAGACTCCGACCAACCCGATGATGGGCATCACCGATCTCGCCGCCGCGGCCGAGATCGCCCATCGCCACGACGCCATCCTCGCCGTCGACAACACCTTCGCCTCACCCTACTTTCAGCGCCCTCTCGAGCACGGTGCCGACATCGTCGTCCACTCGGCGACCAAGTTCCTCAACGGTCACAGCGACTCCCTGGGCGGGGTGATGGTCGCCCGGCACGAGGAGCACGAGGAGTGGTTCGCCTTCATGCAGAAGTCGGCGGGCGCCGTGCTCGGCCCGTTTGACGCCTTCCTCACCCTGCGGGGAATCAAGACCCTCGGGGTCCGGATGGACAAGCACGAGGAGAGCGGTCGCGCCGTCGCCGCCCACCTCGAAGAGCACCCCAAGGTCGAGCGAGTCTTCTATCCCGGGCTCGCCGATCACCCCGGCCGACAGATCCACGAGAAGCAGGCCTCGGGTTACGGGGCGTTGATCGCCTTCGACCTCGGCAGCGAAGCGGCGGCGCGCCGGGTGCTCGACCGCGTTCGGGTGCTCAGCCTGGCCGAGAGCCTGGGGGGCGTCGAGACGCTGATCTCCCATCCGGCGACCATGACCCACGCCTCGATACCGCCGGAGGAGCGGGCGCGGGTGGGCTTGACCGACGGCATTGTCCGGGTGTCGGTCGGGCTGGAAGATCTCGAAGACTTGCTGGCGGACCTCGATCAGGCGCTGACCGCCGTCTAGCGCGGCTCGATGTCGTCGCGGTAGTTCGCGCCCTTGTCGAGGCCGGCGGCGATCCATTCGAGATACTTGGCCTCGCCACGAGCGACGCTGAAGGCGATCACCTCGGGCAGATCGTAGTTCGAGAGCTCCTGAATCGCCTGCTCGATCGCCGGGTACTCCTCATCCGTGGTCTTGGCGATGAGCAGGAACTCGTTGTCGTCGAACACTCGACCCTGCCACCGATAGACCGACCGGTGGACCTTGACGATGTTGACGCACCCTGCATGGCGTCGAACCACCAGCTGATCCGCCAACAGATTCGCCTGCTCCTCGCTTCCGACGCTGGTGAGGACAACTAAGTAACCCACGGCCGCTCACCCTACTCAATTGGGTGGAGACGCTGCAAGCTCGCTGCCCTCGAAAGAAGCGAGACCCGAAGGGAGGAAGTAGCGGGGATCGGGCGGTGTGGGGAGAACTCGAGGAAGGAAGTGGGGAGGTCTCGCTTCTTTCGAGGGCAGCGGTAGGGAGCGCAACATCAGTCTTGGCGCCACACCTCGGTTTCCGGGTCGTAGACCAGCACCCGGATTCGGCCGGTGCCGGCGAAGAGGCGGACCGCAACGAGGCCGCGGGCGCTGTCGGTCAGGTAGAGCGAACCCGGAGTCGACTCACCGTAAGGGTTGAATGCCGCGATATCCGATCGGTTGAAGCGGATCGGATCGTCGAGGCGATCGAGACGGCGACTCGGGTTGCCGGGATCGCGCGGCGACATCCCCGGCGGGAAGCCGAGGCGGACGTGGGCCCCGACGTGAATCAGCTGGGTCTCGAGGCCGAGTCGCGGGTCGATGCCGCTGATGATGTCGCGGGTGCGAACTCCGTCGCCGTCGCCGTCGCGATGCATGGCAAACACCACCCGACCGCGCTCGACCGGCCAGAACTTCACCCCGACGTTGCTCCCCGTCTGAACCGCTCTCATGCGGGTGAGACGCAGGACGCCGACGAATTCGGAAGCCGCCATCCGCAGGCGTAGGGCGCTCGACCAGCGGAGCAACGGCGGAAGACCCGTGATCAGCAAGCCTCCGAGGATCACGACGACCACCAGGAGCTGCAAGAGTTGAAAGCCGCGCTGTCTCATCGTCCCGTCGGTCAGGCGGCGGGGCGCATCGAGCGCCCCGCCGGTCCGGTGGAGAGTCAGTCCTGCTCCGAGTCGGAGCGCGCGACGCGGACCTTCTCGGCGAGCGTGGTCTCGCCACTGACGCTCACGTGGGGCTCCATGAGCTCGAAGGTGCGATCGCCGATGCCCTTGACGAGCAGAATATCCTCGGCCGCCTTGAAGGAGCCGTTCTCGTCGCGGAAGTCGATGATCCTCTGGGCGACGGTTTCGCCTACCCGCGGCAGCAACGAAAGCTCTTCGAGGCCGGCGGTGTTGATGTTGACGACGCCGTCAGCGGCGAATACCGGCAGGACTGCGAGGGTCAGGACGAAGGCCGCAACAAAGGTGCGGCGAGTGGTGGATGTCATCGGTTGTTCTCCTTGTGTGTCTTCTTTGGTCGTGCTTGTTTGCGGTAGGTTCGCTGCCAGGGTTCGGCCGCTTGTCGGTGCCGGGCCCCTGGCCGGCCCGTGGATGCCTGTCGCTGATCAAGTCGTTAGCCGTTCGTCCGCAGCCTCCTCTCTCCGGTGGGTGTTCTGGGCTTCGCCGGGGTGCTAGATCAATCCCTGGGCCAAGCCTGTGCGAACGAGATAAGTTGTTTGATTACAAGGAGTTAACAAGGAAGCACATAGAAAGTTGCGGGCGCCTCGCGTCCAGCCACCTGGCGGCCGATCGCTCTTTTCGAGGCGGCGGTGGGACGGCCGACCGGCGGTGGCTGGCACCAGCGCCGGCGGCGGCGGGTGTCCAGCGATCTGGACCGAGGCAAGATCGCTGGACAGCGCCCGGGGCGGGCGCCGAGAAGCTGCTAGATTAGGCGGTCCATGAGCGGCAAGAAATCATCCACGGCTCGGGAGTATCTGGAAGCGTTGCTCATCGCCGGCGCCTTCCTCGGTTTCTCCAACACCTTCCTGGTCAAGACCTTCTACATCCCGAGCGCATCGATGGAGTCGACGCTCCTCGTCGGCGACCACCTGTTCGTCAACCGCTTCATCTACGGTTGGAGGAGCTCCGGAATGCGGGCATTGCCGGCGCGCGACATCCGGCGTGGCGACGTCGTCGTCTTCAGGTCACCGGAGGAGCCTACTCTCGACATGGTCAAGCGCTGTATCGGACTCCCCGGTGATGTCATCGAGTTGGATTCGAAGGACCTCTACGTCAACGGCCAGTGGGTCGAAGACTCTTCCTACACCCAGCACACCGATCCCAACATCTACGCCCGGCGCGACACCTTCGGGCCGATGACCGTTCCCGAGGATCACTACTTCTGCCTCGGAGACAACCGCGACAACTCCAAAGACTCCCGCTACTGGGGATCGGTCCCCAAGCACCTGATCAAGGGTCGCGCCTTCCTGACCTACTGGTCCTACGGGGGCGAGACCTCGGACGGCGTCTGGCGGGGCTGGGGACATCGGCTCAAGCTCTTCGCTCGCACAATCGTCGGCTTCTTTACCCGCACCCGCTGGGAGCGCACCTTTTCGCTGATTCGCTGACCGCCTTCCCGGCATGCCCAACCTCGACGACACCGACGCCCCGCAACCGGACCTGCCCGCCAAGGAGCAGTCGCCGTCGAACTGGAGCGGACGCCGCAATCCTCTTCGAGAGAACTTCGAGGCTCTCTTGATCGCGATGCTCTTCGCGTTCTTTGCCAAGACCTACGTGATCCAGGCGTTCAAGATCCCGAGCGGCTCGATGGAGCAGAACTTGCTGATCGGAGACCACATCCTGGTCAACAAGTTCGCCTATGCGCCGACGGCGACCGAGCTCGAGCGCCATCTGTTGCCGGTGCGCTCGATCGAGCAGGGGGACGTCGTCGTCTTCAAGTTCCCCGAGGATCCGGAGCGCGACTTCATCAAACGCTGCATCGCGCGACCGGGCGATCGGATCGAGCTCGTCGACAAGGAGGTCATCGTCAACGGTCGGAAGCTCGAGGAAAGCGACTACGCCTTCTTCTCCGACCAACGCACCTACACTCGTCGCCAATCCCTCTTTCTTGCCGACGCCTTTCGGCTGCGAGACAACTTCGGTCCCTACACGGTACCCGAGGGCCAGTACTTCTTCCTCGGCGACAACCGCGACAACTCCAACGATTCCCGGTTCTGGGGGACGGTGCCGGCCGACTTCATCAAGGGTCAAGCGCTGCTCGTCTATTGGTCGTTCGAGAGCGACCGTGAGCCGGTCGAATGGCGCGGTTATCGAGCGAAGCTCGAGCAGCTGGGCAGAGTTGCGGCGGGCTTCCTCAGCGACACTCGCTGGGAGCGCACTCTCAAGCCGGTGCGCTGAGGCACTCTTGTCTCGCGGGCTGCTAGGATTGCGGCCGCGCACGAACCTTGGAAAGGAATACGGTGATGAGGCTCAGACGACGGCAAGCAGGAGAGGGAATCGCCGGATGCGTCGTGTGGGCGGCCATCCTCGGGGTCGTCTTGTTGATCGCCGTCAAGATTCTGCCGATCAAGGTCGCCAGCGCGGAGCTCGAGGATTTCATGCTCGAGCAGGCCAAGTTCGCCGGCCGGCGAGCCAACGCCGAGCGCATCAAGAAACGGATCCTCAACAAAGCGGACGAGCTCGGGCTGCCGGTCACGACCAAGGACGTCACCGTGCGCCTCAGCGGCGGGCACATCCGGATGCGGTGCACCTATTCGATACCGGTCGATCTGATCGTCTACACCCACATCTGGAACTTCGACCACAACGTCGATCGACCGATCTACATCATCTAGCCTGGGGCCTTCCCCTCCGGCCCAGTCCACCGTTGCGCCGTCCTTCAGCAGAGCTTCGCTCGGTAGCCCGGGGACCTGTACAGCCGGTTCTGGCGTTCTTGGCTGATCTTTGCGGGGCGCGTCCGACGGATTCAGGCGAAGAAGCCCTTCTCCCCAGACTGGCCAGCCCATCCCAACCCCATTTCTGGGAAGAACCCCTTCTCGCCTTGACGGTACGGAAAGGTGCAGCTTCTCCCACGGTTGCGTTGCCGGGTTCGTACTGCAGAGATCGTCGATCGTGCTTTCGAGGGTCCCAAGCGAAGTCGAGCCGATCTCAGCGGACGGCCGTCGCCTCGACTAGTTCAAGCAATCGTGGCAGCAGCTGTAGCCGTACGGGTCGTCAAAGCGAAGAAAGGGGTCCTTTCCGGCTGGGGTAGGGGCAGGGCTGGCCAGCCGGAAAGGACCCCTTTCTTCGCCTGAATCCGTTGAACCATTAGTCCACAAAACAACCAACCGGGGGCACGGGTCCCCCGGGCTACCGTCGGAGATGGGTCGTCCGGGCAGGATTGGGCTGGCGGACCTGGCTAGCCCCCAAGTGCCGTCGACCACTCGACGAGCGCCGCGGTCCGGTCGGGGGCACGGGTGAGGGGGCGTCCGACGACCAGCAGATCGGCGCCGGCGGCGAGCGCTTCGGCGGGGCCCGCCACCCGCGCCTGGTCGTCGCCGGTTACCGCCACCAGCCGGATTCCCGGGGTCACGAGGACGAAGGGAGCGGGCAGCACCGCCCTGAGCGCCGCTGCTTCGTGCGCCGAGCAGACCGCACCATCGCAGCCGCCGGCAGCCGCCATCCGCGCCCAGCTTCGAGCTCGGTCGCGGCCCTCGCCGGGCAGGTCGAGCTCTACCAGCATCGCACGGTCGAGGTGGGTCAAGAGGGTGACGGCGAGCAGCCGGACTCGTCCCGCCGCGGCTTCGACCGCCGCCTCGAGCATCGGCGGTCCACCGGCGGCGTGGAGGGTCAGGTAGTCGACCCCGAGATCGGCGACCGCCCGCACCGCACCCGCGACGGTATTCGGGATGTCGTGGAGCTTCAGGTCGAGGAAGACCGCCGCGCCGTGATCGCGGGCTACGCTCACCGCCTCCGGGCCCCACCGAGTGTAGGCCTCGAGGCCGACCTTGAGAACCCCGACTCGCGGCCCGAACACCGCACACAGCTCCCGAAAATCCTCCCAGTCCGCGGTGTCGAGGGCGACCGCAACCTTGCTCAAGCCTACCCGCATTTCGTCGTTCATCGTCACCTCACCGATCGAGACCGATCGCCTCCGTCAGCCGGGCGAGCCCGTCGCGCTCGAGCAGCTCGACGAGCTCCCGATTGATCCGTGCGACCAGTCCGGGTCCTTCATACACCATGGCCGTGTAGAGCTGCACGAGGCTCGCGCCGGCGCGCAGCCGGCGGTAGGCCTCGGCGGCCGAGTCGACCCCCCCAACGCTGATCAACACCGCGGCGTCGCCGAGCGCCGCCGCCAGCGTCTCGAGTAGCTCGAAGCTGCGCTCGCGCAGCACCGCGCCACTCAGCCCGCCTACCTCCCGAGCTCCGGGGATCCGCTCGTAGGCGGTCGTGGTGTTGGTGGCGATGATCCCGGCGGCCCCCGCCGAGACCGCCGACGTGGCGAGCTCGACCGCCGCCCGGTCCGTCATGTCGGGCGCGATCTTGACCAGCACTGGAGCGGAGGTCAGCTGCGCCGCGGCGGCCAGCACCCGGACGACGAAATCGGGCACCTGCAGGTCCCGCAGCTGCGGGGTGTTCGGAGAAGACAGGTTGAGCACGAAGTAGTCACCGAGGGTCGCGAAGTGCTCGACCAGACGCAGGTAGTCGTCCGCGGCGGCCGCCAGCGGCGTGTCCTTGTTCTTTCCGAGGTTGATGCCGATCGGCACCGTCCGCTCGGCGAGCGCCCCGAGGTTGGTGGCGACCACTTCCATCCCGTCGCCGTTGAAGCCGAGACAGTTCTGCAGGCTCAGCCGTTCGCGGTGACGCCACAGCCGCGGCCTCGGATTCCCGGGCTGCGGGCGGGGGGTGACGGTGCCGACCTCGATACCGCCGAAGCCGAGCGCCGTCAACATCGGCACCAGTCGCGCGTTCTTGTCGAACCCGGCTGCCATCATCACCGGGCTCGGGAAGTCGAGACCGAGGATCTCGACCGCGAGGCGTGGATCGCGGGTGCCTAGGCGGCGGGCGACCCGACGGCGGACGCCGGCGAGGCGCTGGCCACGCGCCATCGCCCAAGTCGCGAGATCGTGCGCCCGCTCGGGGTCGAGACCGAAGAGCAGAGTTCGAAGAGCCGCGTAAGCCAATTGGGTAGACTCGTTCCGGGCGCGTCCCGCCGAAGATGACTAACGACGACAAAACAGCTTCTCAGGCCGCGCCGCGCCGGGACGTTATCAGCTTGCTGCTCGGCGCTCTGCCTGGTCTCCTTTTCGGCGCCTACGTAACCGGCCTGCTCTTCTTTATCAACCCGGAGCTCGATCCCTCGCCGGAAGCCGTTCTCGGCGGCGTGGCGTTCTACGGTGCGCTGTTCGGCGTCGCCACGAGCTTGCTGTCGCTGCTCCTCGGCGGCCGGTCGGTCGAACGCGCGCGCGCGCTGCTCCCCTGGTCGTTGACCGCGGCTCTAGCGCTCGCCGCGGCGTCCACTTGGGTGCACGCCTATCGCTTCGCCCACTATCTGCCGCCCGGGCTCAACATTCGGCTGGTCAAGGCCGCGGTGCTGCTGTCGATCTTCGCTCTGCTCGCCGCCCTCACCTCGTTGCTTCACACCATCGACGGTCGCCGTTACGGGACACGGAGCCGGCTGCTCTTCGCGGTGCTGTCGATCGCCGTTCTCTACATCATGGTCGAGCGGCGCGCCGCCTTCGATCCACCACCGCAGGTCAACCCCCTCGACTCGCGGGCGCTTTATCGGAGCCGGCCTGAGCTGTGGGTGATCGGCGTCGACGGGGCGACGCTCGACGCCATCCTGCCGCTCGCCGAACAGGGGGAGCTGCCGTTCTTCTCTCAGCTTCTGACCGGCGGCACGTCAGCCCGACTCGAGTCCTTTCCGGTGCTCACCGACACCGCTCTATGGACTACCGTAGCGACCGGTCACCACCTTTATCGCCATCGGGTGGTGGCGGATCGCGTCTATCCCGCCGGCGTCCTCGGTCGACGCGGGCTCCTCCGGCTGGTGCCCTACGGTTTTCCGTGGTGGGGGTGGTTCGGCGCCCAGGCCGCGCCCACCGACGCTTCACATCGCAAGCACCTGGCGCTCTGGGAGATTCTCAGCCGGCTCGACATCTCGGCCGGGGTGATCGGCTGGCCGGCCTCCTACCCCGCTCACGAACCGCTCGCCTATACCTTCTCCGATCGCTACTTCGCCGGCGATCTGAGGGAGGCAGACGCGCGCCCGCACGAGCTCGCGGAACGAGGCGTCCTCTTCCAGACGAGCCCCGACGCCATCTCGCCCGACCAGCTCGCCCCGCTGGGCGAACCGCTCCCGTTCCCCCTCTTGCAGGCGCTCGCCGACGATCTCTGGCGTGAGTCGCTGACCGAGTTCATGATCGAGCAGCGCTCCGAGGTCGACGCGATCTTTCTCCGAATGCAGGGTTTGAGCGCGGTCTCCAGCCGTTACTACGGCGCCTTCTCTCGGGTGCAGTTCGAGGGCGCCCAGGATCCTCCTCGCCAGGAAGGTGCGCGGCTGCTGACCGCCTACTACCGGCACGTCGACCGCTTTCTGGCGGCAATGAGCTCGCGACCCAACCCCAATCGCCTGCTCGTCGTGCTCTCGGCCTTCGGTTACGACGCGCCCCGCGGTTGGCGCCGGTTGACCAAGATCGGAGGCGACAAGGCCCTCGAGGGCACCCGCGCGGGCGCTCCCGACGGACTCATGCTGATTGCCGGCCCCGGGATCGCGGCCGGCCGCCGACTGCCCGATTCGCGGTTGGTCGATGTCCTGCCGACGGCGCTCTATGCGCTGCGCCTGCCGATTGCCCGCGATCTCGACGGGCGAGTGCTGACCTCCGCCTTCGAGAGCTCATTCCTCGCTCGCCAGCCGCTCTCGTTCGTCCCGTCGTACGAGACCCTGACGCTGGAGGCCGCGTCGCCGCTCGGCCCGGAACTGCTGGAGCCGGTGGCAATCGACCCGGGCCGTCCCTGATCCCGGCCTCAAGGGCCGTCGCCGCTCACCGGCAGGCGGCGCACCTTGCTCGTCGGTGCCTGCATCTGGCTCGTCGGTGCCTGCATCTGGCAGTTGCCTTCGAAAAAGGCGCCCTCTTCGATGACCAGCGTCGGAGTGCTGACGTCGGCGTAGACCTTGCCGCCGACTGTCAGCTCGGCTCGTTTCGAGGCCTCGATCGACCCACGCACCACACCGGACACGAAAATGCGGCCTACCTTAACCTTGGCGTCCACTTCACCTTGTTCTCCGACTACTAGATCGCCTTCGGAGACCACTTTGCCAGTCAACTTGCCGTCGACACGGAAGGTGTCATCGAAGTGGAGCTCGCCGTTGATGTGGCTTCCGGCATCGAGAAAGCCGTTGAGGTCGCCTCGTGGGTTGTCCTTGAACATGGGTGCGCTCCTACTTGGTAAGGTGTTCGAAGAGTCGAATCAAGCCCTCTTCGTCGTGAAAGTGAAGGATCAGCGTACCGCCCTTGCCGCGGCGCTTGATTTCGACTTGGGTCTGGAGCTTTCGGGTCAGCCGCTCCGCGGCATCCGCGGTGTGGGGGTCGACCGGGGCGGCTCGCCGGCGAGCCGCCGGGGCGCTCGTCGCCAACTCCTCCAGCCGCCGCGCGCTCAGTCCCTCGCGGGCCGCTCGCTCGGCGAGGGCCAGGGCCCGTTCACCGTCGAGAGCGACCAGCGGTCGCGCCTGGCCGGCGCTCAGCCGGCCGTCGCGCAACAGGTCCTGGATCTCGGGAGACAGTCTGAGCAGGCGCAAGCTGTTGGTGATTGCCGCTCGACTCTTGCCGACCCGGCGACCGATCTCCTCGTGGTTGAGCCCGAAGGTCTGGCGCAGGCTACGGTAGGCGTCCGCCTCTTCGATCGGATTGAGGTCGGCGCGCTGCAGGTTCTCGACCAGCGCCAGCTCCAGCAACTCCTGATCGCCGGCGACTTCCCGGACCACCGTCGGGACCTCGACCAGGCCGGCCCGCTGGGCTGCGCGCCAGCGTCGCTCGCCGGCGACGATCCGGAAGCCGTCGCCATCGGGAGTGACGACCAGCGGTTGGATCACCCCCTGGCTGCGAATCGACTCGGCGAGGTCGGTGAGACCCTCCTCGTCGAAGTGGGCTCGCGGCTGGAGGCGGCTGGGGCGCAAAGCCTCGACCGGCAGCACCCGCAGCCCCGTGGTCTCAGCCTCGAGCAGCGAGTCGAGCCCTCGCCCCAAGCCGCGCCGGCGGGTCATCAGGCAGCCCTCGCCAGATATTCGCGGGCCAGGGCGAGGTAGGCTTCGGCGCCGCGACTCTTGATGTCGTACTGCAGGATCGGCAGGCCATAGCTGGGCGCCTCGGCGAGCCGGACGTTGCGGGGCACGACCGTCTCGAAGACCTTGCCGCCGAAGTGAGCGCGGATCTCGGCAGCGACGTCGCGTGCCAGGTTGGTGCGCTCGTCGTACATGGTCAGCAGGATGCCGGCGATCGCCAGTCGCGGGTTCCCCGAGCTCTGAATCCGTCCGACGGTCTTGACCAGCTCGCTGATGCCTTCGAGGGCGAAGTACTCACACTGCAGCGGCACCAGCAGTGCGTCGGCGGCGGTCAGCGCCCCGACCGTGAGGTGGCCCAGGGACGGCGGACAGTCGAGCGCGATGAGATCGTAGCGTTCCCGGATCGGCGCCAGCCGCTGCTTGAGGATCTGGCGCCAACCGGGCTGCCCGACGAACTCGACCTCGACCCCGACCAGATCGCGCTCGGCGGGCAGTACATCGAGGTGAGGCAGCGAAGTCGCGCGGGCGGCGTCGGTCACCGGCACTCCGTCGACCAGGACGTGGTAGAGGTTGGGGGCGGTCGCCTCCGAGCCGAGGCCGCGAGTCGCATTTCCCTGCGGGTCGCAATCGACCACCAGCACTCGCCGTTCGAAGGCCGCCAAGGCCGCCGCTAGATTGATCGCCGTGGTCGTCTTGCCGACCCCGCCTTTTTGATTGGCGATCGCTAGTACGGTCATCCTCTGGCTTCCTCCGCCGTTACCGGCAATAACTCGACGATCCGCCGGTGGACGCTGCCGCTCAGTTCGACCTCGCGGCCGCAGCGCCACGTCGTGGGCACCACCGGCAGCTCGCTGGCGCACCACACCAACATTCGGCGGCTGATCGCCTGCAAGCCCGCTACCGTCGCATCCGGCAGGCGCAGTGCCCGCCAGGTCACGAGGTCATAGCTCGACCCCAAGGATGCGTCGTGAGCGGCGCCGACTCTAGCATTGAGGCAGCGCACCGACAATTCGGCGCGACGCACGGCGGCGACGAGGAACGACCACTTGCGCTCGCGCGCTTCGACCAAGGTCACCTCGAGGTCGGGGCGGGCGGCGGCCAGCACCAAGCCCGGGAACCCTCCACCGGAGCCGACATCGAGAAGGGTGCGGGCCGCGCCCAGCAGAGGGAGCGCGGCGAGCGCTTCGCCGTAGTGACGCTCGACGACTTTTTCGCCGGTGCCCGGGCCGACGAGCGAGAGTCGGGGGTTCCACCGGTCGAGCTCCCGGAAGTGAGCCCATAGCGCGTTCTGGGCGCGGGCCGACAAGGGGGCCGGCGAGCACGCCGTCAGGCGACGGGTGAACTCCGAGCGCGACAACTGCGGCAGTGTCGATCCCAAGGCAATCCTCCGAGCCCAATCCTCCGAGCCAGGCGATGCTAGCAGCCACGACGAAGGTCGGTGAGCGAGCCCCGCTGGCTTGACCCGGCGAGATGTTCCACGGGAAACTCGACGGTGAAACAAGACTCGTACGACCCTCTCTCGGGTTTCACGCGAAACATGACGGTGAAACAACTTTCCGCTTTCGAGGCCGGTTATCTGGTCGGTATCCTGGTCGGCGAAGGCCATTTCGGCGGCGACGGCAAGCAGCCGCAAGTCACGCTGCGCATGCACACCGACCACGAGGCACTGTTTCGCTGGCTCGAACGGCGGCTGCCGCGAGCGAAGCTCTACGGGCCTTATCACCACGGCGGCCGTTCGTACTTCCAGTGGATGGCCCGCGGCGTCGCCCTGCGCGAAGATCTCCTACCGGTTCTCGCGACCTATCTGACGCCCGAGCTCGACGGGAAGGCCTATGCCCGATTCAGCGAAATGCGCTCGCGCTACGACCTTTGACGCCGGAGGCCCTTACCGCCGGTGAAGCGAGGACGACTCCCGCGCCTGAATCCTGTTGCTTGTAGGCGCCGCGAGGCTAGTCCCTACGATCAGCGGCCGTCTCCAGCGACACCCGAACCCGCTTCAGGAAGCCTTCGCCGATGCTCTCGGTGACGAGGTCCTCTTCGTCGGCCAGTGCGATGTGCACCAGTCGCCGCTCGTCCGGCGCCATCGGCTCGAGAATCCACGGCCGGCCGGCCTCGCGCACCCGCTGGGCGGCCTTGCTCGCGATCTTCGCAAAATGCTCGACTCGCGCGGCCTGGAAGCCTTCGCAATCGATGCGGCAGTGGCTGGCGCGACCGAGCTCGTGAAAGAGCAGCCGGGGCAGCAGGTGCTGCATGGCCAATAGTGCCCGTCCGTCGTGTGCTGTCAGCCGCTTGCCGTCAGGGCCGTCGAGCTCGACTTCGATCCCGTCCTCGCTCTCGGTGATCGCCGACGCCTGGACCCGAAGCCCGGCGAAATGCGCCAGTTCGTCGACGGCCTGGGCAACCTTCTCTTCGAGCTCCGGATCCGCCGCCCGCGTCTCGACCGCGGCAGTGGCCGCCGCCGCCTGGGGTCTTGACTCCGCCTCGTCGGGTACCGCCTCCTCGGTCGCCGCCGCCAGCGCCGGCGAGGCTGGCTCGATCTCCGGCTCGATAGGGGTTTCCGGCATCTCGGCGACGCTCACCTCGACCTCGGCCTCGGCCTCTTTGGTGGCCGCGGTGAGGGCGGCCGAGGCCGGCTCGGGTTCGATCTCGACCGGTGCCTCCGGCAACAGCTCTCCGGCCAGCTCGGTCTCGTCGTCAATCGCCTCCTCCAGCTCCGGGGACGAACCGACGTCCGCCAGTTCCGGCTGAAGCCGGCGCTCGCCTTCCGGCGTAGGCGGACTCGCGGTCTCCGCCCGGTCGTCCGTCTCGCCCTCTTCGATCTCTCTTCCCAACCCGTCTTCGATCTCGGGGCCGGGGGCGGGGGCTTCGGCCTGCGGAATCGGTGTGCCATCCTCGCCGCCCGCTCCGGCGTCACCGATCGGCCGGTCGGGGTCGACCTCGATCAACACCCCGCGTGGTGCCTTGACGAAGCCGGTCTTCTTGTCGATCACCCGGTAGATGATGGCCTCCGGCTCGACCGAATGATGGCGAGCCGCATCGAGGAGTGCCCGCGTCAAGGTCGGGGCCGAGAAGTACTTGCGTGAGAGCGTCATCTCTTCGATCCTCCGGCGTCGCCGCTGGCAGCCGATGCCGCGCGAAAACGCTTGTAGCCGGCTTGCTGTGCGATCGCCAAGATGTTGTTGGTCAACCAGTAGAGCACCATGCCCGACGGAAAGCCCAGGAAGAGCACCGTGAAGATGATCGGCATGAACATGAACAGCTTCTGCTGCATCGGATCCGCCTGGGTCGGCGTCATCCTCTGCTGCAGCAGCATGCTCACACCCATGACGATCGGCAGCACGTAGTATGGATCGGGCGCCGAGAGGTCCTGAACCCACCCCAACCACGGGGCGTGACGCAGTTCGACCGCCGCCGACAGCAGACCATAGAACGCGAAGAGCACGGGCATCTGCAGGAGCATTGGAAGACAGCCGCCGGCCGGGTTGACACCCTCCTTCTTGTAGAGCTCCATGATCTCCTGGTTCATCTTGCTCGAAGCTTCGGGGTTGGGCCGTCCTTTCTTGTCCTTCAGCTTGCTGCGGTACTTCGCCCGAATCGCCTGCATCTTCGGGTTGACCTTCTGCATCTTCTCCATTGAAACGATCGACTTGTGGTTCAGCGGAAAGAGCACGACCCGAAGCAGGAAGGTGAGAAGGACGATCGCCCAGCCGAAGTTGCTGACGACGTTGTCGTAGATCCAGTGCAGAGCGATCAGCAGCGGCCGGCCGAGAAAGGCGAAGATGCCGAGATCGACCGCGCCCTCGAGCCCGCCGGGCAGGCTCTTGAGCCGCCTGAACTGTTTGGCGCCGAGGTAGGCACCGACGGCCAGGCTCTGATCCTCGGGGACGAGGAGCAGCCGCAGCTCGCTGCCGAGATCCTCCTCCGCCTCGGCGACCTCGAGCGGACGCGAGCGGAAGCTGTAGACTCCCTCTTCGTCGACCTCGAACAGCATCGGCTCGACCACCGCCTCGCGTAGCCCTTGGCGGGGCAGCACAGCGGCCAGGAAGTACTGGTCCTGGAGGCCGATCCACGACAGCGCGGTGCCGCTTACCACCACGCTCTCTTTGATCTTGGCGACGTCGAGCCGCTCGATCTCGCCGCCCCGGCTGTAGACCGCGGCGCGCCTCGCGAAGCGGTTCTTCGCCTCTTTCGGAGTCGGGTTGCGCAGCCCGGGGCCGAGCAGTACCCGCCAACCGCCGCTCGCTTCGATCTTGATCTCGAACAGCCCGTCGGGCGACAGATCGACCGTCTTGGTGGCCGCACCCCGAGCTCCACGATAGCTGAAGGTCGCCCCGTTCTCGCGCCGTTCGACCGCGAACAGGGCCTCGTTGAGCGGCGACGGTTGGCCGCTTTCGTCGAGGAGGCTGAACGCGGCGAGGTTCTGGACTCGCTTGCGCACCAGGTCGACGGTTCCACCGCCGTTGGCGGGATGGTCCTTGAGCTCCAGGTGGATCAGCTTGGCGCCCTGATTGCTCCACTCCGCCCGCACCGCATCGGTTTCGAGGATCACCGTCGTCTCCGCCGCCGCCGCGATCTCCTCCAGCTCGATCGCCGTTTCTTCGGCGGCTGCGCTCACTTCCTCCGCCTCGGCGGTCGACGGGGCGGTAGCCTCGGAACTGGTCGCCGCCGAATCCGTCATCGACGGTTCGACCACCGGCTCCGCCTCGACGGTCTGGGTCTCGGCCGGCGCGGGTGCGACCGCGGTCGGCGGCGGGAAGAGCTTCTGCCAGACGATCAGCACCGCCATCGAGAGCAGCGCGGCGATCAGTAGTCGACGGGTCTCCATCCAGGTCTCCTCAGCCCACCTCTAGGGCAGGTCGATACCACTCCCGCCGAACGGGTTGCACCGCAGGATTCGCCAGGTGGCCTTGGCGCCGCCGCGGAGCACGCCGTGCCGCAGAATCGCCAGTCGCGCGTACTCCGAGCACGAGGGGATGAAGCGACAGGTTTGCGGCAGCATCGGAGACAGCCATTTCTTGTAGAGGACCAGCAGCCGGATCAAGAAGCGCGCGACGACGCCTCGTCCGCGGACGGCAGCCAGGTCGCGAGCAATCGCTCGATCTCGCTCTTCAGCGTCGGAAAGGCCGCCGTCGGTAACGACGGTTTGGCCTGGAACATGAAGTCCATCGCGGGTAGTTGGCGACGCTGGCTCCATCGGCGGTAAATTTCTCGGATGTGGCGCTTCGCTCGGTGGCGGACGACCGAGTTGCCGACCTTCCGGCTAACCGTGATTCCCAGCCTCGGATGCTCGAGATCGTTGGCGACCGCGTAGAGAATCGCGAAATCCCCGTGGCGGCGACGGCCTGAGCGGTAACACCTCGAGTAGTCGGCCCGCCGGCGCATGCGCTCCCGTCGGGGAAGTGACTCATCACGCTGGCGGTCGGCCGGTCGGCCGGTCATCGCTCCTAAGCCGAGAGGCTCTTGCGACCTTTCCGCCGGCGATGCTTGATGATCGCTTGGCCCGCGCGAGTGCGCATGCGCAAGCGGAAACCATGCTTCTTCTTCCGACGACGGTTGTTGGGCTGAAACGTACGTTTCACGGCACTGGCGTCCTATATGAAATCAAGCTCTTACGAACGGATACGCGGGTGGGGGGCCGACGAGGAGCCTTGCAACTCTCGCGAACTTGACAAAGTATCCTGTCGATCGACCGTTCGTCAAGCTGGCCAACCGCCGCCACCTCGACCCCCTTGACACCGTGAGCTCATGGATGATGAGCTACGTCCTGATCGCCGCCATCCCGGTTCGACGAGGAGCCCCGGCATGGATGTATCAGGCTGTAGCTGAAGCTCGAAGCGTTGCTCAGTTGCGGCGCGCTGCCGGCTGGGTGGCCGCGAAAGACATACCCGATCGCCATCGAACGGCCCAAACCAACGAGAGAGGAGACATCGTGAATCGATTCCTAACAGTGTTCATTGTCGCTGCCGCCCTGGTCGCGCCCGCCAGCGCTCAGAGTGTGCTGTTGCTGAATGAGGAATGCGGCGGCAGCGCCGAGCTCTTCCCGACCGCTTTGACCAACGCCGGTTTGACCTTTACCGAGACCAATGACGCGGCCTCCTTCGAGACTGAGCTCACCACCGGGGGTCCGTGGGACATCGTGATCGTCGACGAGTACGCCAACTTCATCAATCCGACGAAAGAGCGGCCCAACGGACGGCTTTCGCAGGAGTCGCTCACCGCGATCCAGGATTACATCGCCAACGGCGGCGTGATCTACATGAACTACTGGGCTTGGGACCCGGCCACCGCAGCGTCGTTCGAGGCGACCCTCGGCGCCACCTACACTGTGCCGCAGCCGATCTTGATCTGGGAACCGACCTTTCCGCTGCTGAATATCCCGAACACAGTGGGCGACATGACTCCGACGGCGGATACCTGCAACACCGACGGAGCTCTCTTCGAGCCCACCGGCGGGGGTAACGCGATCGCCGGTTACACCGCGACTCCCACCACCGGACAGGCGGCGATCGTCGTCGGTAACGCCGGACGGACCATCCTCTTCGGCAGCATCATCGGCCTGTTCGGCACCGACGGGCCGGCCTTCGCGGAGAACGTCGTTCAGCATCTGGTAAACCCGGTTCCGGTCGAGCTCCAGACTTTCGATATCGAGTAAGCGGACGGCCCCGCTCTAGTCGGATCGATCCCCGGTCGTGGGTGCCGTCGCCACGAGGTGCCCAGGACTCGGGGGTGGTCCGTGCGGCTGCTACCATCCGACCGATGAGCGACGCGGCCTGGATGCTCGAGGCCCTCGCCGAGGCCCGCCGCGCCGCCGAGCTCGGCGAGGTGCCGGTCGGCGCCGTGGTGGTGCGCGATGGTGCGGTCATCGGCCGCGGTCACAACCGGCGTGAGCGCGACGGTGACCCGCTGGCGCATGCAGAGCTCATCGCGCTCGCCGAGGCAGCAGCCGCCACCGAAGGCTGGCGGCTGGTCGACACGACCCTCTTCGTCACTCTCGAGCCGTGCGCCATGTGCGCCGGCGCGCTGCTCAACAGCCGGGTCACCCGACTCGTCTACGGCGCGCCCGATCCCAAGGCGGGCTACTGCGGCAGTCTCGGCGACCTAGTCCGCGACCCTCGCCTCAATCACCGGCTCGAAGTAGTCACCGGCATACTGGCGGATGAGTGCGGTGAATTGCTACGCTCCTTCTTCGCCGGCCTCCGCGGCCGCTAGTTCCTTGTCAGATGTTCTCAGGAGAGGTGGCCGAGTGGCTTAAGGTGCACGACTGGAAATCGTGTGTAGGGGTGACTCTACCGAGGGTTCGAATCCCTCCCTCTCCGCCAACTGAACCAGATTCGCCGAAGCCAACTTCGCGGCGTCCAGCAAGGACCTTCGGTATCAAGCCAGGAGGGATTCGAACCCTCATGCGCGCCGCAAGGCGCACCGGAAGAGAACGCCGGCCAGGAGTGCCGGCCCTACCGGCTTCGATCGTCGTCGAGGGCCCCGTAGGGTCCCCTTCCACCCGCGACCCGTATACAATCCTCGCCCTCACGGCCCAGCCGTGAGCCAACGACCGCAGGAGAGGTGCCGGAGTGGTCGAACGGGGCGGTCTCGAAAACCGTTGATCGTGCAAGCGATCCCAGGGTTCGAATCCCTGCCTCTCCGCCATGCACTACCGACTCAGCAGAGCACCAAGACCTCGCAGCTCGAGCTCGTCTGCAGCCTAGGCCGCCGGGATTCGAACCCGTGTCGCATGGCGTCAGCCAGGCGACCAAAGAACAAGGGCCCCCTGGCCGGCGGAGTCGGACAGCCGGCCCAAGGCCGGGCCCACGAATCCCTGCCTCTCCGCCATGCACTACCGACTCAGCAGAGCACCGAGACCAGGAATCTCGATTGAGCGCGACATTTGCAACGACGCCGCTGCCGGCATAGCATCATGCCCCGCTCAGGGACGGACGAAGGGTTCGGGCCCTGTGCATCGGCTGGGTACCGAACCTCGTCAGGCCCGGAAGGGAGCAGCGATAAGGCACATCGGCCGAGTGCCGCAGATCGTCGGAACCCTTCGTCAGCCCCTGCGCCCGCCGGCCGTTCGCCGATCGCTCCACCATGGCTTACCAAGTTCTCGCCCGTAAGTGGCGACCGCAAGACTTCGAGTCGGTCGTCGGCCAGGAGCCGGTGGTCACGGCGCTGCGCAACGCCCTCGCCGAAGAGCGGATCGCCGCTGCCTATCTGTTCTCCGGTATCCGCGGGGTCGGCAAGACCAGCGTTGCGCGGATCTTGGCCAAGGCGCTCAATTGCGAGCGGGGGATGGCGAGCGGGCCGTGCAACGAGTGTCCGACCTGTCGAGAGTTCGGATCCGGCGCCAATCTCGATATCTTGGAGATCGACGCCGCCACTCACTCGAAGGTCGAGCAGGTGCGCGAGCTCACCGAGAACCTCAAGTATCGACCGGTTGCCGGCCGCTACAAGGTCGTCGTGCTCGACGAAGTGCACCGGCTCTCCAGGCAGGCATTCGACGCCCTGCTGAAGATCGTCGAGGAACCGCCGTCGCATCTGGTCTTCATCTTCGCGACCACCGAACTCGAGTCGGTGCCGGCGACGATCCTGTCGCGCTGCCAGGAGTTCAACTTCCAGCGGGTGCCCCGTCCCGAGGTCGCCGCGCACCTGCGCCGCCTCGCCGACGCCGAGCGGATCGAGGTCGGCGACAAGGCGCTGCTGCTCATCGCTCGCGCCGGCGAAGGCAGTGTGCGGGATGCGGTCGCTCTGCTCGACCAACTCGCGACCTACGGCTCCGGCCGGATCGCGGACGAGGATGCCGCACGCATCCTCGGGGGAGTGGAGACCGCCCTCCATCACCGCCTCCTCGAGGCGATCTTGGCGAATGACCGTGCCGGCGTCGTCGCGATCGTCGCCGATATTGAAGGCCGGGGGCGCGATCCACGCCACGTCTACGGCGAGTTCCTCGCCTACTGCCGCGATGCGCTCCATCTCGCTCTCGGCGGCGATATCGCCGTGATCGAGCTGCCCGACGAAGAGGCGCGTGCGGCACAGAGCTTGGCCGCTGCCGCCGGCTACGAGAATCTGCTGCGACTCACCAACCAGCTGTTGGCCGGCGAAGAGGCGGTTCGGCGCAGCGAGTCCGCTTCGCTGGCGGTGGAGATCGCCTGGCTACGCGGCGCCGAACTACCCCGCCTCACGCGCCTCGAAGAGCTGCTCGGCAAGCCGTCGCCCGCCGGCGGTGCCTCGGAGACCACCGGCGACGAGCCGGCGGCGGAATCCGGAGCCACCGCGCCCGGGCCGACCGCCGCTGGCGGCGCGCCGGCGCTCACCAGTCCTGAAGGTTCGACGGCGGCGGCAGATCTCACCGGCGGCGGCATCGAGCGGTTTCTCGAGCTGATCAAGACCCGCAGGCAGGTGATCGCCGCCCACCTCGAGGAGGTCGAAGCGCTCGACTTCGAGGACGGGACGCTGCTGCTGACCACCGCCGAGGACGACAGTTGGCTCGAGCACGCCCTCCAGCGCAAGCCCAACCTCGAAGTCTTCGAGGAGTGTCTCCGCCAGGCCTTCGGGCCGGACGCTCGTTGGCGACTGCGGCCGACCGCCACCAGCGAGACCCCTGCGGCCGACGAGACCGCGGAGGAGAGCGCGTCTTCGCCCGCGGTCCTCGAGCACCCCACGGTGCAGGCCGCTCTCGACGTTTTCGGGGGAACCGCCGAGCCCATCGAGGACTCCAACTGACCTGACCCTAGGAACGCCCGCCATGAACATGCGAAAGATGATGCAGCAAGCCCAGCAGATGCAGGAGAAGATGGCGCGCGAGCTCGCCGAGCTCGAAGTCGCCGCCAGCGTTGGGGGTGGAATGGTCGAAGTCAAGATGGACGGCCACAAGAACGTCCGCTCGGTGAAGATCGACCCCGAAGCGGTGGATAGCGAAGACACCAGCATGCTCGAGGATCTGGTTCTGGCGGCGGTCAATGAGGCGGCGCGCCAGGTCGACGCCGAGATGCAGACCAAGATGGGGAGCCTGGCCGGCGCCCTCGGTGGCGCCCTTCCCGGTCTTTAGGCCTCGATGAGCGGCACCCCTGAGCCCATGCGCCGGCTGATCGGCGAGCTTTCTCGGTTGCCGGGTATCGGCTCCAAGACCGCTGCCCGACTCGCTCACCACATTCTCAAGGCGACCGAGCAGGAGGCGCGAGCGCTCGCCGAAGCGGTCCTCGACGTCAAGGGGAAGATCTTCCACTGTTCGACGTGCGGAGCGATTACCGACACCGACCCCTGCAAGTACTGTAGCGATCCCGAGCGCAGCATCGACTGCCTCTGCGTCGTCGAAGAGCCCTTCAACATCGAGCCGCTGGAGCGCACCGGCGAGTACCGCGGCCTCTACCACGTACTCATGGGAGCGCTCTCTCCGCAGCGCGGGATCGCTCCCAGCGATCTCCGCATCGAGAGCTTGCTGGCGCGTCTCGACGGCGTCAAGGAAGTGATCCTCGCCACTAATCCCAATGTCGACGGCGAGGCGACGGCGCTCTACCTCGCGAGGTTGATCAAGTCCAAGGGGGTCGGCGTCAGCCGGCTCGCGTTCGGCATGCCCGTCGGCGGCGACATCGAGTACACCGACGAGGTGACGCTCGCTCGCTCGCTCGTCGGCCGTCAAGAGCTCTGACTCGCGTGTCCCCTGGTTCTCGAAGCTCCGCGGGCAATTCCTCGTTGGGTCTCGTTCGCGGCGATTTGCTGCCGCGGATGGTGGCGCCGCTCACCGGCGCCGCCACCCGTGCCCATCTTCGCCGCGCCACCCGGGCCGAAACCAACGGTCTCACTCCCCCTCGCGCCGGCCAGCCGGTGGTCTGGGCGGCGGCCAAGGGCGCCAACGTCCTCGATCTCGAAGGCAACCGTTACCTCGACGTCACCTCCGGTTTCGGCGTCGCCGCAATCGGCCATCGCCACCCGGAGGTCGTCGCCGCCGTCCGCCGGCAGGCCGGCCGCCTCATTCACGGTCTGGGCGACGCTCACGCCCATCCGTGGCGATCCGAGCTCGCCCAGCGGCTCGCCGCCAAGGTGCCGATCACCGCGGCTCGGGTCGCCTTCGCGGTCTCCGGCGCCGACGCCGTCGAACTCGCCATCAAGACCGCCTTGCTCGCCACCGGTCGCAATCACCTGCTGGCCTTCGTCCCCTCCTACCACGGGCTCACCCTCGGCGCTCTGGCGGTGACCTCCAGGCGGGCGTTCCGACAGGTTGTCGATCCCTACCTGCATTCCGAGGTTTCGGTTCTGCCATACGGGTGTCCGCTCTCGCGAATCGAGGCGACGCTGCGTCGTCGCAAAGTGGCCGCGATCATCGTCGAGCCGATCGTCGGCCGCGAGGGCGTTCTCGTTCCGCCGGCCGGCTGGCTGGCCGGCCTCGCGGAAGCCTGCCGTCGGCACGGAGCGCTATTCATCGCCGACGAGGTGCTGACCGGATGCGGCCGCACCGGACGTTGGTTCGCGGTTCAGCACGACGGGGCGGAGCCGGACGTCATCTGCTGCGGCAAGGCGCTCGGAGGCGGGCTACCGATCGCCGCCGTGGCGGGCCGAGGGGCGCTGATGGAGGCCTGGAATGAGCCCGGCGAGGCTCGCCACACCGCGACCTTCGTCGCCAACCCGCTGGCCTGTGCCGCGGCCCTCGCCAGCCTCCGCGTCCTCGAGCGTGACCGGCTGGTGGCAAGAGCAGCCGCTCTCGGCAAGGTGATCGGTCGAGCGCTGGCCCAATGGTCGGCGCGCTACAGCTTCGTCGACGAGGTTCGGGGTCGAGGCGGGCTCTGGGGTATCGAGTTCGCCGACCGCCAGACGGCCGCTGAGTTCGTCGGCCGCAGTCGCCGCCACGGTCTCCTGATGTTGGCTGGCGGACCGGAGGGTCGGGTCGCCCAATTGTCGCCGCCGTTGGTGATCACCGATCGCCAGCTCGCCTGCGCGCTCGACATTCTCTCGGCGGTCGCCGGCGAGCTCAGCGCCGTCGAGTGATCTGCGTCATTGTCCGTCCTCGTCTCAGCCGTCGACAATATCGAGGCGATGTCGATCTCGGATTCTCTTCGCCCGTTTCAGGCCCTAACTCATTTCAGCGATGAATTGCGAGACCGCCTCGCCGCCTGCGCCTGGAAGCAGGGTTTCGACGAAGGCGCTTATGTCTTCCGCCAGGGAGATCCCTCGCGCGAGCCCTTCGCGCTGCTGAGCGGCTCGATCGAGCTCTTCGTGGACGGCCCGCAAGCGCCTTTCGTCATGAGCGTCCTCGGGCCCGGCCAGATCTTCGGCGAGGCCAACTACATCGATCACCTGGGGCGCAGCGGTGACGCCGTCGCTCGCGAGGCTTGCGAACTGTTGCTGTTCGATCCCGACCGATTGGCGGCGATGGCCGAGAAAGACGGCGCCTTCGAGCTCGCTCTGTTGTGGGCGTTCTGGCACAGCCTCGCGCACAAGCTCCGGCGGGCCAACGCACACCTCGACGCCTTCTTCTCCGACCGTGTAGGCGGCCGCCCACCGCTCGACGTTCCGGCTAAACCGCGCACCGCCGGCGGTCGACTCGATCTCGCCGCGCGACGATCGGTGTTCCTCGAGCAAAGGCTGTCGCCCATGGAGATTCACTTTCTCGCCTCGCTCTCCTCCGAGGAGCGGTTTGCAGCCGGCGAGGTGATCTTCCGCGAAGGTGACCACGGCAACAAGATGTACGTCGTGCTCGAGGGCAAGGTGATGATCTCGAAAACCGTTCCTGGTGCCGGGGAAGAAGCGCTCGCCTTCCTCGAGCGAGGAGAGTACTTCGGTGAAATGGCGCTGATCGACAACGCCACCCGGTCGGCGTCGGCGAAGGCTCACGAGGAGGACGTCGTCATTCTCTCGATCGCGCAGGAGGTGATCGAGGGCCTGCTCAACATCGACAGCGTCGCCTCTACCCGCCTGCTGACCATCCTCTGCGGTCTCGGCGCCAGCCGCCTCCGGGCGATCGATCAGAAGATCATCGGCTGGCACATGCTCTCTCAGCCTGGTGGTCTGCCGACCTTCGACTCCATCTCATAGTCGCCCTCGCCGCGGCGCGGGAAAGCCGGCCACAGGTGCCGGCCCTAGTGGGATGAGGGTTCTCCTGCGCCCCCGAGGCGAGGCGAAGAGCCGACGGCGAGGATCTTCCGGGTCAAAGACGAGGTCGGCAGACCGTCGAGCTCGGCGAGCGTGAAAAAACCGCGATCGGGGGTTCCGGGCGCCTCCGCCACCCCCTCCATCCGATGACGAGCGCTCTCCACGGTCACGCTGAATATTCGGTGGGTGATCGAGTGGCGAACGACGCCGCGCTGTTCGCCGACCTTCCACTCGCCGCCATACTTGTGCTCGAGTCGATCCTCGGCCCGGCCAGCGCCTACTCGATCGATCCAAGGGAACTCCCAGAAACCGGCCAGCAGGCGATCGCGGTCGTCGCGCCGGACCAGCCACACGCCCCGATCGCCGCCTTCGACGACAAACGTCCGGCGAGCGACGCGCTCGATCGCCCGCCGTCGTCTCGCGGGCGGATAGCGTTCCGGCTCGCCGGCGGCGAAGGCGCGACAGTCGCCGACCAGCGGGCAGCCATGACAGAGTGGATGGAGCGGCCGGCACACGGTGGCACCGAGCTCCATCAGCGCCTGGTTCGAGTCGCCCGGTCGTTGCCGATCCAGCAGCTGCTGGGCTGCTGCGGCCAATCGTCGGCGCGGGCCGCGGTGCTTGGGGTTGCCCGAGGCAGCAAGGAAGCGTGCCAGCACGCGCTCGACGTTGCCGTCGAGCACCGGCGTGACTTCGCCATCGAGGATGCTGGCAAGAGCAGCGGCGGTGTATTCCCCGACTCCCGGGAGCCGCCGCCAATGGGCCGCCCCGGTCGGCCAGACTTCGTCTCCCGCAGACAGCTCGCGCGCCGCTCGATGAAGAAGCCGGGCACGCCGGTAGTAGCCGAGTCCGGACCATTGCGCGAGGACCTCTTCTTCACTCGCCCTCGCCAACGCTCCGACATCGGGAAATCGCTCGAGGAATCGATCGTAGTAGCCGACCACGGTGTCGACTCGTGTCTGCTGCAGCATGATCTCCGACACCCAGACCGCGTAGGGATCGGCTCGCCGACGCCAGGGAAGATCCCGCCGGCAGCGTTCGTACCATTCGAGCAGCGACCCGCGAGCGTCGGCTGCAGGAGTCATCGGGAGTTCGGCGCCGCCAACATGGCCGCCGAGACTACCTGAAGGTCAGAACGGCGCGGCGGCGGGTCGGGCGCCGACGGCAGGAGCGAGCTTCGCTGAGGGGAGCAAGGAAGGGGAGGTTCCGGTGTTGCGGAATGTGATGTCGTCCCTGCAGAGCAGGAACTATGTTGCGGGTTGAGACGGGACGAGACATACTGTTGCAGTTGTCTCGCTGTTGAGGACTCAAGTAGAGGAACCTCCCCGCATATCCTTACAGCTCACATTGGTACGCAAACACCGTGCCAGGATTTCCGTCCAGGCGAGCGTTTTGGGCTGAATCGAGCATCAGACTCCTGACCGAGACCCCTTTCCCGAGCTCCGACACCCTATGAAGAAGTTGCTCTTGCTGGTCGTTGCGCTGATCGGCCTCGCCGTTCTGATTGCGGTCGTCTCGGTCAATCTGCGCGGCGGTCGTTCGACTCCTCTGGCGGACGACACCGTCCTGAGACTGCGTTTGGATCAACCGTTAGTGGACTATTTGCCGACGCCCGAGGTCCCTTTTCTGCGCCGAATCGCCGCCCCGAGCCTCGTCGACATCTACCTGGCCCTGCGCCGCGCCCGGCAGGACGGACGGGTCGAGGGACTGGTCGTCGAGATCCACCACGCCGCTTTCAGCCTCGCCCAAGCAGAAGAGCTCCGGCGGCAGATCCAGGCGGTAGCAGCCGCGGGCAAGACGGTCGAGTGCTACTTGGAGACCGCCGGCGAAGGCACCAACGGCACACTCGCCTACTTCGTCGCTACCGCCTGTCCACGCATCACTCTCTCGACACCGGGCGAGCTCAACATCATCGGCCTGTATGCCGACAGCCTCTTCTTTCGCGGCACCCTCGACAAACTGAAGATCGAGCCGGAGTTCGAGCACGCCGGCGCCTACAAGAGCGCCTCCGAGACCTACACCCAGCGTCAGCATTCCAGCAGCTCGAGAGAGGCGCTGTCCTCGTTGTTGGACGATCTCTACGAGCAGATCGTGACGGCGATCGCCGAAGCGCGAGGACTCGAGACCTCTCGCGTCCGCCAGCTGATCGATGGCGCCCCTTACGTGGCGTCGGAAGCGCTCGATCTCGGGCTGATCGATGCGCTCGCCTACCCCGACGAATTCGACGATGGGGTCACCGACACCCTCGGATCCCGCGATTCCTGGCTCGATCTTCACGCCTACGGGTCCCAAACTTTGGCGCTCCGAGGCCAAAAAATAGCAGTCGCCTTCGCCCAGGGCACGATCGTGCGCGGAGCCGGTGGAGTGGACGCTTGGAGCCGCGAGATGTTCGTCGGTTCCAGTGACTTCGGCGCGGTGCTGCGTCGCCTCGGTGACGACGACTCGATCGCCGCCGTGATTCTGCGCGTCGACAGCCCCGGCGGCTCGGCGCTCGCCTCCGATCTCCTGCTGCGCGAAGTCGAGCGTCTCGCCGAGATCAAGCCGGTCGTCGTGTCGATGTCCGGCGTCGCTGCGTCTGGCGGCTACTACATCTCCACCAAGGCCGAGCACATCGTCGCCGAGTCGATGACGATCACCGGCTCGATCGGCGTCGTC
This sequence comes from Thermoanaerobaculia bacterium, assembly GCA_945787575.1. GTDB lineage: Bacteria > Acidobacteriota > Thermoanaerobaculia > Multivoradales > JAHEKO01 > CALZKB01. The sequence goes on from CALZKB010000008.1 coordinate 53,069, forward strand.
GCCGGCCGTCTGCTCACCCGCCGCTTCCAGGAAGAGCTGCTCGGTATTTCGCACGACGTCCTGCGGCGCGGCGCCAACGCCGATTTCTACTCTTCCCTCGACCGCTGGCGACCCGCCCAGCGGCAACGTTTCGTGGAGATCATGAACGGCGTCTACGAGACCTTCGTCGGCCACGTCGCCGAGGGTCGGGAGATGGACGTCGCGACCGTCGAGGAGGTGGCGCAAGGCCGCGTCTGGAGCGGCCTCAGTGCCGCCGAGCGCGGCCTCGTCGACGAGCTCGGGGGCTTCGACGCCGCTTTACTCGCCGCCGCATCGGCCGCCGATCTCGATCCCGACGAGGTGCGGCTCGCTCTCTATCCGGCGCCGCCCTCGCTGTTCGAGTTCTTGACCGGCCAGCGCGATCCCGGTCTCTTTTCCCACTGGCTCTTTCGCCGTCTGCTCGACTCCGAGAATCCGCTTTTCAACCTGCGGCTGCCCCCGGATCTGGCGAGTCTCAATCAGCTCTCGTAAACGCCGTTCGGCCCTCTTGCGCGCGCGCGCGTGTGTGCTAACATCGCCGCCCGGCTCGGGCGATTTCGCAGACTTTTCGAGAGAGGACTGCCATTCACAAGTTTTCCACAGGCTGTGGAAAACCCTTCCGTTATGGACCAAGCACTCTGGACGAGCCTTCAGGACCACCTCCGAAGGGAGTTGGATCCCGAAGAGTTCACGACCTGGTTTCGACCTCTCAAGGTGCGTTCCGAGAGCTCCGAATCGCTGACTCTTTCGGCTCCGAGCGAGCGTTTTTTGCACACGCTCGAGCAAAGTTACCGACCCGCCGTCGATCGCGCGATCAGCGAACTGCGCGGCTCTGCGTTCAAGGTTCTCTTCGCCGTCGACGACGAGCCGGCGCCGGCAGTTTCGAACGTCGTCGGTGAAGCGTTCAACCCGCGCTACACCTTTGACAGCTTCGTTGTCGGCAACTCCAACCAGTTCGCTCACGCCGCCGCGCAATCGATCTCCAATCGCCCGGCGGAGAGCTACAACCCGCTGTTTCTCTACGGCGGAGTCGGTCTCGGCAAGACTCACATCCTCCACGCAATCGGCCACGAGATCGCCCGCAGGCACCGCGACCTGAGGGTCATGTACCTGACGGCGGAGCATTTCGTGAACGAGCTGATCAGCTCGCTGCGCTTTAATCGAATGCCGGAGTTCCGGGAGCGCTATCGATCGATCGACGTCCTAATGGTCGACGACATTCAGTTTTTAGCAAATAAAGAGCGGACGCAAGAAGAGTTTTTTCACACCTTTAATACTCTTTACACCCGGCAAAAACAAATTATTCTGTCGTCCGACTCCTCTCCTCGCGATATCCAGGACCTCGAGGAGCGTCTCAGAAGCCGCTTCGAGTGGGGGTTGATCGCCGACATCCAACTACCCGACCTCGAGACCAAGGTCGCAATCCTCAATCGCAAGGCCGATCAGGAGGGGATCGAGCTGCCGGCCGAGGTCGCTCTCTTCATCGCCTCACAGGTGAAGTCCAACATCCGAGAGCTGGAGGGTAGGCTCAATCGGGTGATCGCATTCGCCTCACTCACCGCCAAGCCGGTGACCCTCGAGCTCAGCAAGGAGACGCTCAAGGACATCATGCCCGACGGCAACCGCCGGGTGCTACCGTCCGAGATCATCAAGCACGTCGCTCGCCACTACGGTCTCAAGGTGACCGAGATCAAGAGCCGGAACAACTCGAAGCAGGTGGCTTTTCCCCGTCAGGTCGCCATGTACCTGTGCAAGCAGGTGACCGATCTCTCGTACCCTGAGATCGGCAAGCTGTTCAACGACAAGCATCACTCGACGGTGATGTACTCGGTCGAGAAGATCGACAGGCTGCGAAGCGAGGATCCCGACCTCAACCGCACGGTCCGCGGTTGGATCGAGCACTTCTCCTGACCTCGTCCGCTTCTCTTCCTGGCTCGGGCCCCGCGGGCGGACACTCGCTGGCACGCGGCCCCTTGGGTGTGAATGGACCGTGGGAAAAGCTGCGCACGCGGCTAAGGAGGGTCTGCGGAAACACCCCGAGCAGCTTGCGATCCGCTCGTTTTAGGTGCTGGATCCACAGCATCTCGACAGCCAAGACCGCAGTCAGAGACCATGCGAGAAGCTCGCTAATCACTGGAATCTCGCGACTTCGTCCTAAGTCTCCACAGGCCCTACTACGGTTACGGCTATGCTATATTTCTCCCTCATTCGAAGGAGCCCTTCCGTATGGAAATTCGCCTCAAGCGCGCCGCCTTCTTGTCCGAGTTGATCCCAATGCAAGGCGTCGTCGAGCGGCGCACGACCATCCCCGTCCTCTCTCACATCCTGCTGCGCGCGGAGGGCGAGCGCTTGGCTCTGGCGGCGACCGACCTCGACGTCTCATTGACCTCATGGTGCGAAGCCGAGGTGTCGACGCCCGGCGGCGTGGCGGTTCAGGCGAAGAAGTTCGTGGAGATCATCCGGTCGCTCGTCGATGACGAGGTAGCGCTACGGCTCGAGGACGAGAACCGGCTGGTGATCGAGGCGGCCCGTTCGACCTTCAAGATCAACGGCCTGTCGCCCGACGATTTTCCCACTCTTCCGAAGGTCCCCGAAGATGGCGGCCACAAGGTGTCGTTCGCGCAGATCAAGAGCATGATCTCTAGAGTGCTCTTCGCGGTGTCGACCGAAGAGTCCCGCTTCCAGCTCAACGGCGCCCTGTTGAAGATGAAGGACGAAGGCATCGAGCTCGTCGCTACCGACGGCCATCGGCTGGCGCTAGTCGAGAACTCGCTCGACGGGGGAGGGGCCGAGGAGGGGGTGCTGGTGCCGCGCAAGGCGCTTCAGGAGCTCCAACGGTTCGAAGGCGAGGGTGACATCGGGCTCAAACGCAGCGAGCACCATCTGTCGTTCCAGATCGGCCGTCGAGAGCTCATCTGCCGGATCCTCGAGGGCACCTTCCCGGATTACGAGCGGGTGATCGCGAAGGACAACGACAAGAGGATCTCCTTCGACCGGCAGGAGCTCGCGGCGGCTGTCCAGCGGGTGGCGCTGCTGACCGGCGATCGTACGCGCGCCGTGCGGCTCGAGTTCTCCGAGGCGACGCTCAAGATCTCGGCTGCCAATCCGGATCTCGGTGAAGCGCAAGAGGAGATCGGGTGCGACTACTCCGGCGATCGGTTCGCCCTCGGTATCAATCCGGACTACATCGGCAACTTCCTGGCGGCGGTCGGAACCGAGCGAGTGATCTTCCAGCTCAAAGACGAGAACTCGCAGTGTATCGGTCTGCCCGTCGACGGCGACGATCAACGCTACCTGTGCGTGATCATGCCGATGCGGGTCTGATCCTCCGGCGGCGATCAGCGGTCGCCAGCCCGCTCGTAGCGACTCTCGAACACCGCCGATCTTGCCACTCGAGGGCGGCACTCGACGGCCGCCGGACGGTTTGGACGGCCGCGTGATTTACGTCTCGATTACGACTCGTCGGGAGGGAAATCCACAAGCGGGGACACAACTCGCGGATTCAGGATCTAACTTCCGATAAATAAAAGACTTAGAGCTTTGGATTCGGATCCGAGTGTGATAACGTGTGGCCACCACTTCGAAGGTGAGCCGACGTCGGTTCGGCATGCTCCTTGAAGGGTTCCCCAACATCCTAGTGAGGAGTCCTGTTTTGGCCGAAGAAGCCGCTCTGAATCAGTACACGGCGGACAACATCAAGGTCCTGAAGGGCCTCGATGCCGTGCGCAAGCGACCCGGCATGTACATCGGCGACACCGATGACGGATCGGGTCTCCATCACATGGTCTACGAGCTCGTCGACAATGCGATCGACGAGGCTCAGGCGGGATACGCCTCCAAAATCAGTGTCACGATCAACCTCGACGGCTCGATCACGGTCGAGGACGACGGCCGTGGCATCCCCGTCGACATGCACAAGGGTGAGGGTCGCTCGGCGGCGGAGGTGATCCTCACCGAGCTTCACTCTGGAGGCAAGTTCGACAGTAACTCCTACAAGGTCTCCGGCGGTCTGCACGGCGTCGGCGTGTCGGTGGTCAACGCACTGTCGACGGAGCTCAACGTGGAGATCCGGCGCGAGGGCAAGATCTGGAGACAGAGCTACTCGCACGGGGTGCCAAAGGCACCAATCAAGGCATCGGGAACGGTCAAGACGACCGGCAGCAAGGTGCGCTTCGTGCCCGACCCCGAGATCTTCGGATTCGTCGAGTTCAAGTACGAGACGATCGCCCAGCGAGTACGTGAGCTCGCCTTCCTGAACAAGGGGGTGAGGATTCTCCTCGTCGACGAGCGCAACGACCAGAGCGATGAGTTCTTGTTCAAGGGAGGAATCAGCAGCTTCGTCGGGCACTTGAATCGGCACAAGGTGATGCTCCACAAGAAGCCGATCTACCTCGAGGACAAGCATGAGAGAGAAGCCGGGCTCGAAACCGCGGAGATCGCGCTGCAGTGGAACGACGGCTATCAGGAGCAGATTCTGTGCTTCACCAACACCATCAAGAACCGCGACGGCGGCGCGCACCTGTCGGGATTCAAGTCGGCGTTGACCCGGACGATCAACGCTTACGCCAACAGCAGCGGCTTGTTGAAGAAGCTGAAGACCAATCTCAGCGGTGACGATGTCAGGGAAGGGCTGACCGCCATCATCTCGATCAAGATCACCGATCCGAAGTTCTCCGGACAGACCAAGGACAAGCTGGTCTCGTCGGAGGTCAAGGGGTGGATCGAGCAGGTCGTCAACGAGCGCCTCGGCAACTTCCTGGAGGAGAATCCGAAGATCGCCCGCAAGGTGATCGACAAGTGTGTCGAGGCGGCGCGCGCCCGCGAGGCGGCCCGCAAGGCCCGCGACCTCACTCGTCGCAAGGGCGCCCTCGACGCCTCGAGCCTCCCGGGCAAGCTCGCCGACTGTTCCGAGCGCAACCCGGAGTTCTCCGAGCTGTTCTTGGTCGAGGGTGAGTCCGCCGGTGGAACCGCCAAGCAGGGGCGCGACCGGAAGTTCCAAGCGATCCTGCCACTCAAGGGGAAGATCCTCAATGTCGAGAAGGCGCGTTTCGACAAGATGCTCTCATCCGACGAGATCAAGTATCTGATCTCGGCACTCGGCACCGGAATCGGCAAGGACGACTTCGATGTCGCCAAGTTGCGATACCACAAGCTCGTCATCATGTGCGATGCGGACGTCGACGGCTCGCACATTCGAACGCTGATCCTCACCTTCTTCTACCGTCAGATGGAGGAGATCATCCAGCGCGGGCATCTCTATATCGCCCAGCCGCCACTCTACAAGGTCGCCGAGGGCAAGAAGCACAGCTACCTCAAAGACGACAATGAGTACCAGCAGTTCCTGGTCGATCGGATTCGCGATCGCTACGAGCTGGAACTCATCGACAACGGCAGCTCCAAACGCCTCAAGGGCAAGCGGCTCGAGACGTTCCTGGCCCAGGTCACCGACTTCCGAAAGAGGATGGAGGAGGTCGCGGCGCGCGGGGTGCCCAAGGACGCGCTGCGGGTGCTTCTGCTCCAGGGGCTGTTGACCGCGACCAGGCTCAAGGAGGAGAAAGAGCTCAGAAGGATCGGCGAGATCATCGAGGCTTCCGGTTTCCACAAGGTGCGGGTCGAGAGCGACGGGTCGGGCTCCGGAATAATCCGTTTCGTCAGCCGTCGCGACGGAGTGGAGCGCGAGGTCGTAGTCGACCGGGAACTGCTGAACTCCCCGAGCTACCGGGCGCTCGGCCGCAACAAGGTCGGTCTGGAAGCGCTGGCAACCGCCGGTTATCGGCTTCACGCGGATGACGAGGCGACCGAGGAGCTCAGCCAGGACGAGGCGCTCGAACAGCTCTGGGAGGGCGCCAAGAAGCGGCTCTCGATCCAACGCTACAAGGGTCTCGGTGAAATGAATGCCGAGCAGCTTTGGGAGACGACGATGGATCCGGAGCGACGGCGACTGCTGCAGGTCAAGATCGAAGACGAGATCTCCGCCGATGACATCTTCTCCACCCTGATGGGTGATCAGGTGGAGCCCCGCCGCGAGTTCATCGAGAAGAACGCGCTCAACGTGACTAACCTCGATATCTAGAGCACCAATCCGAGGGCGCCGCCGCCGCCCGTTGCGAGATTCAAAACGATGAGCGAACACGATCGAATCCTGCCCTTCGATAAGACCTCGATGGTCGATATCGAGGACGAGCTCAAGAGCAGCTACATCGATTACGCGATGAGCGTCATTGTCGGGCGCGCGCTGCCCGATGTCCGGGATGGCTTGAAACCGGTCCACCGCCGAGTGCTCTATGGCATGTGGGAGAGCGGGAACACTTCGCGCAAGCCGTACAAGAAATCCGCGCGGATCGTCGGTGACGTCATGGGTAAGTACCACCCGCACGGCGACTCGGCGATCTACGACACCGTCGTGCGGATGGCGCAGGACTTCTCGCTGCGCTACCCGATGGTCGACGGCCAGGGCAATTTCGGGTCGATCGACGGCGACACCGCCGCGGCCATGCGCTACACCGAAGTCCGTCTTACTCGCCTAGCCGAGGAGATGCTCAAAGAGGACATCGACAAGGAGACGGTCGATTGGACTCTCAACTACGACGGCTCGCTGCAGGAGCCGGTCGTGCTGCCGGCGCGGGTTCCCGCACTTCTCGTCAACGGCTCCGGCGGCATTGCGGTCGGCATGGCGACCAACATCCCGCCCCACAACCTCGTCGAGGTGATCGACGCACTGAACGTGCTCATCGACAACCCCGATGCGTCGCTCGATGAGCTGATGAAAGAGATTCCGGGACCCGACTTTCCCACCGCCGGTTTCATCCACGGTCGGGCAGGCATTCGCTCCGCCTACGAGACCGGCCGGGGCACCATCCAGATGCGGGCGCGAGCGAATATCGAGACTCAGCGCCGCGGCGACAAGCAGTCGATCATCATCACCGAGGTCCCCTATCAGGTGAACAAGGCGCGCCTGCTCGAGCGCATCGCCGGCCTCGTGCGCGACAAGAAGCTCGAGGGGATCTCGGACCTGCGCGACGAGTCCGACCGCGACGGGATTCGCGTCGTCATCGACGTCAAGCGCGACACGGTACCGGAGATCCTCCTCAACCAGCTCTACAAGATGACGGCGATGCAGTCGACCTTCGGGATCATTCTGCTCGCCATCGTCGACAACCAGCCGCGGGTTCTTTCCCTCAAGCGGATCCTCGAGCACTTCCTCAATCATCGCAAGACGGTGGTCGTTCGTCGCACCCGCTACGACTTGCGCAAGGCCGAAGAGCGAGCCCACATCCTCGAGGGCGTTCTCAAGGCGCTCGACCATCTCGACGAGGTGATCGCCACCATTCGCGCTAGTGCCACTCCCGCCGAGGCGCGCGAGAACCTGATCGCGGAGTTCTCGTTCTCGGAGCCGCAAGCACAGGCGATCCTCGAGATGCGGTTGCAGAAGTTGACCGGTCTCGAGCGCGAGAAGGTGGTCGAGGAGTTCAAGGAGCTGATGGAGCTGATCGAGCGGTTGCGGGCGATCCTCGGCTCCGACGAGCTGGTGCTCGGCGTGATCCGAGAGGAGCTCGCCGAGATCAAGGCGACGTATGGCGACCCTCGGCGCACCGAGATCGTCGACGAAGCACACGACATCACGATCGAAGACATGATCGCCGACGAGGAGATGGTGATCACCGTCACCAACTCGGGCTACATCAAGCGCTCGCCGCTCTCGCTCTACCGTCTGCAGAATCGCGGCGGTAAAGGGCGTATGGGAATGGTCGCCAAGGAGGGGGACTTCATCGAGCACCTCTACGTGGCGACGGCGCACTCGTACATTCTGGTGTTCACCGAGAACGGCCGGGTTCATTGGTTGAAGGTCCACGAGATTCCGCAGATGGGACCGGCGTCGCGCGGCAAGGCGATCGTCAACCTGCTCCACCTCGAGGATGCGGAGAAGCTGGCGACGACGGTGGCGGTGCGCGAATTCAGCGACGACGAGTACTTGATGTTCGCCACCGAGAACGGGACGGTGAAGAAGACCGAGCTCTCGGCCTATTCGAACCCGCGTGCGGGCGGCATCATCGCCATCAACGTCGACGAGGGGGACCGCCTGCTCGATGTGCGACCGACGGACGGCAACAACGACATCATGCTGTCGACCGCGCTCGGTTACTCGATCCGCTTTCCCGAGGCCGACGCCCGGCCGATGGGCCGCGCGACCCGCGGGGTGCGCGGTATCTCGCTGCGCAAGGGCGATCGCGTGGTGTCGATGGAGAGCCTCACCGGAGAGGCCGAGATCCTCTCGATCGCCGCCAACGCCATCGGCAAGCGCACCAAGGTCGAGCAGTACCGGCGCCAGAGCCGTGGCGGCAAGGGGATCATCAACCTCAAAGTCTCCGATAAGACCGGCGAAGTGCTCGGCGCCAAGCAGGTGACGCCTGAGGATGGGATGATGCTGATCACCCAAGACGGCAAGATCATCCGCATCAACGTCGACGGAGTGCGGATCTCGGGTCGAGCGACGATGGGCGTCAAGCTGATGGATCTCGGCAGCGACGACAAGCTGGTCGCCATCGCCAAGCTCGCCGAACGCTCCGAGGACGGTGGCGAGGACGGCCTGGACGCCGCGGCTGAGGAAACCGAAGAGACGATTCAATAGGAGCCGCCGGTAGGGGATGGAGTCTTCGTCCGAAGCTCGTCCCCGCATCTACGCCCTGGCGTGGGGCTTCTATCTCATCCTGGCGTTGGCAGGCATCGCCTGGATGGGGTGGCGCGGCGACCTCGGCTGGCGTGCATTCTTGTCGCCCGCCAGCTGGCTTCGTGATCTCGGCGCAGGTCTGATGGCGGGAGCCGGCCTGGTGGCGGTGTGGCGAATCGCCGGACGATACGTCGCTGCGGCGCAGCGGCTCGAACGGCGGCTGGCCGAGCTGCTGGGCGATGTGCGGCGCGACGAGATCCTCGGCCTCGCCTTGATGTCGGGAATCGCCGAAGAGACGTTCTTCCGCGGTGGCGTACAAGGATCGTGGGGATGGCTGTGGGCGACCGCGCTGTTCGCCGTCCTCCACACCGGCCCAGGGCCGTCATTTCGCATGTGGACGCTCTTCGCCGCAATCGCGGGCCTGGTGTTCGCCGGTCTGACCGAATGGACCGGGAACCTGCTGGCACCGGTCGTGGCACACGTCGTGGTCAACGGGATCAACCTCACTCTCCTGGCCGGCGATCGGCCACCGGACTAGCACCGAGAAGCCGTCGAGCTGACCGGCGAGCCGTTCTTCGAAGCTGCTGCTACACTGCCGCGCCTAGCGTGGAGGAGGGAAGCGCCGATGGCAGCCGACAGCAGCGACGTCCTGAGCCGGATCGAAAAGGAGAAGACGGGCTATCTCGAAGAGCTCAAGGACTACCTCCGCATACCGTCGGTGTCGACCGATCCCGGGTACCGGGAACAAGTGCTGCGCTGCGCCGACTTCGTGCTCGAGCGGATGAGCTCGGCCGGTCTCAACGCCGAGCGGATCGAGACCGACGGCTATCCGCTGGTCTACGGCGAGTGGCTCGGGGCGCCGGGCAAACCGACGCTGCTCTTCTACGGTCACTACGACGTGCAGCCGGTCGACCCGATCGAGCTGTGGCGGCACGACCCGTTCGAGCCCACGGAAGAAGGCGACGAGCTGGTCGCGCGCGGCGCGACCGACGACAAGGGGCAGTCCTTCGCCCAGCTGAAGGCGGTCGCCGCGGTGCTCGCCGAGCGCGGCAGCCTGCCGGTCAACGTGAAGTTCCTCGTCGAAGGGGAGGAGGAATCGGGCGGCGATTCGATCGAGAGCTTCGTTCGCACCGACGGCGGTGAAACGCTCGCCTGCGACGCCGTCGTGGTCTCCGACAGCTCCATGTTCGGTGCCGGCCAGCCGTCGCTTCTCTATGGGCTCAAGGGCCTGCAGTACATGGAGATCAAGGTAGTCGGCCCCAACCGCGACCTCCACTCGGGCGCCTACGGCGGAGCAGTCGCCAATCCGGCCAACGCGCTGGCCCACGTCATTGCTCAGCTGCGCGACAGCGAGACCGGCCGGATTCTGATCCCCGGCTTCTACGACAAGGTGCGGCCGCTGGCGGATTGGGAACGTGAGGACTGGGCCGCCTTGCCCCACGACGAGGAGGCCTACAAGGCCGAGCTCGGGCTCGACGCGACCTTCGGCGAGGAGGGGTACAGCACTCTCGAGCGCGCCTGGGCGCGACCGACATGCGACGTCAATGGACTGTGGAGTGGCTATCAGGGGGAGGGCGCCAAGACCGTGCTGCCGGCTGAGGCATGCGCCAAGGTGTCGATGCGACTGGTGCCCGACCAGGAGCCGGCGGAGATCGCGCGACTCTTCACCGACTACGTGCATGCGGTATTGCCGTCGGGGGTGACTCTCGAGGTGACCGAGATTCACGGCGCTCCGCCGGTGCTGGTCGAGGTCGACGGACCGCTCGCCGCCGCCGCGGCGGCGGCGCAACAGGACGTTTGGGGCAAGCCCCCGTTCAAGATCCGTGAGGGGGGCTCGATCCCCATCGTCGGCACCTTTGCGCAGGTGCTCGAAGTGCCGATCCTGCTCGTTGGCATGGGTCTGCCCGACGACCGGCTGCACTCGCCGAACGAGAAGTTCAACATCAGCCACTTCTACAACGGCATCCGCACTATCGTGCGTCTGCTCGACCGTGCCGGCGTCGAGTGAGCATCGAGCGCGAGCTCAAGCTTCGCCTCGAGGATCGGGCATCGCTGCGCGCGCGGCTCGAGGAGCTGGGCGGCGAACGGGCCCATCACGAGACCTTGGAGGACAACCTCGTATGGGATCGAGCCGGCGAGCTCGTCGACCGTGGTTGCTTGCTGCGGCTTCGCACCGACGGGCAGGGGTCTCATCTGACCTACAAGGGTCCGGCCACCTTCGAGGAGGGGGTCAAGGCGCGCGAAGAGCTGGAAACGGGAGTTGCGGATGCGGACGCCCTCGCCGCGGTGCTCCGCGCTCTCGGCTATGAGGTCACCCGCCGGTACCAGAAGTACCGGGAGACCTGGCGTCTAGGGGGTTGCCTCGTGGCACTCGATCGGACCCCGATGGGCGACTTCGTGGAGTTCGAGGGCAGCGAGGCAGTGGCTGTCGCGCGCCGCTGCGGGCTCGACCCCGAAGCGGCGCTTGCCGATCACTACCTGGCGCTCTGGCAGGCATTCCGGCGTCGACGGCCACAGGCCTCCCGGGACATGATCTTCGACGGCGAGCTCGAAGATGGCTGAACCGCGGCTGAGGGCGCTGGTTCTGGCCGCTGGTCACGGCATGCGTCTGAGACCGCTGACCGACATCATACCCAAGCCGCTGCTGCCGATCCTGGGCCGGCCGGTGCTCGAGCAGACGCTGTCGGCGTTGACGGCGATCGGTTGCGAGGCGTCGGCGATCAACCTTCATCATCTCGGTAGCGCGATCGAGTCGCACTTCGGAGGCGCGTTTCGCGGCATGCGTCTGGTGTACTCGCGGGAACCTCAGCTCCTGGGCACCCTCGGAGCACTCGGGCCGCTACTCGAATTCGTAGCCGGCGCCGAGTACTTCCTCGTAGTCAATGGAGACAGCCTCTGTCGGTGGCCGCTCGGGAAACTGTTGCGTCGGCACCTTGGGTCACCTAGCGCCGCCACCCTCTTGCTGGCGAGCCGGGCCAAACCGAGCAGTTTCGGCGGTGGCGTGGTCGTGCGCCGCGACGGCACGATTCGATCACTGCGCGGTGGCGAGCGCGGCGACAAGGAGCGCCGCCGGGTCTTTGCCGGAGCGCACGTCTTCCGGCCGAGCGTGCTGAAGTACTCCGCGAAGAGACTCGGCACGACCGCGGCGGACTTCGTCACCGATCTCTACGAGCCGTTGATAGCCGGCGGGGCGCCGATACAGGGCTACGAGAGCCGGCACCACTGGCACGACCTGGGCACTCCGGGCCGTTACCTGGAGGGCGCGCGGAACTGGGGGCTCGGCCGCTGGCCGCGGAGACTCTGGCGGACCAACTGGTTGGCACCAGGGACCGACGTGAGCCCCGAGACGTCGGTTCACGGCTCGGTGATCGAGCGTGGTGCGGTCATCGAGAGAGGCTGCAAGATCGAGAAGTCGTTGATCATGAGCGGTGCCCGAATCGGTGCGGGGAGTCACATTCGAAGAGCGTTGGTCGGTCCTGAGGTCGAGGTGCCCGATGAGTCGACGATCAAGCGCCGGATGGTGACCACGGCCCGCGCCGACGTGGCACTGCGCGCTGGCGACTCGATCGTCGGCAGTCTCGTGGTCTCACGGCTCGAGGGTACCGATCAAGAAGGCCCGAGGTGACCCGGTACGACCTCCTGGTCTTCGACTGGGACGGGACCATCGTCGATTCGATCGCCACGATCGTGGGTTGCACGATCCTCGCGCTCGCCGACTGTGGCGTCGAAGGAGCCTCGAGAGGCGCCATTCGCGACACCATCGGGCTCGGAATCCGGGAGATGATCGAGGTCATCGTCCCGGGGTGTGACGACCGGCTATTCGATCGGATCTGCGCGGCCTACCGGCGGCGTTGGTTTGGCGGCCTCGGCTCGAAGCACCAGCCGTTCGTCGGAGCGCGAGAGGTCATGACGGAGCTGACGGCGGCGGGCTACCTGCTCGCAGTGGCCACGGCGAAGAGCCGGCGTGGGCTGGAGGCCGACCTCCGGCGCACCGGGTTCAGCTGCTGCTTTCACGCCAGCCGCACGGGTGACGAGGCGCCAGCGAAACCGCATCCGGGAATGATCGACGCACTCGTCGAAGAGCTCGGTGTCGTGGTGCAGCGGACGCTCGTGATCGGCGACACCACTCACGATCTCGAAATGGCGGCCAACGCCGGGGCCGACGCCGTAGGCGTGCTGACCGGCTCACACGCCAAGAGGCAGTTGATCGCCGCCCCGCAGCGAGGAGTGCTGGCGGGGATCCACGAGCTACCGACGTGGCTCGAAGGGCTGGCTTGAAGCAGCGCAGGCTTCTACCATGGGGGCTTGAGGGCCCTTACCCTCGAGAAAGGAGCCTTCGTGACGGAGCTGTCGGTAACATGGGCGCGCGCCGGACGCGTCTTTCTGGCCTTCCTCTGGCGGGCCTTGCTCATGGCGTCGGTGATCGCCTTGGTGCTCGGACTCGCTGCGTTCTTCGTGCTCGCCGGCTCTTCCGCCTGGATCGAGACGGCGGTGGCCACGATCTTGGCCCTCGCCGCCTACGCGATCGCCGGCGTCTGGGCGATGCGGCGGGCGCTCAAGGGTGATTTCGGCGATTTTCGAGTGATGCTGACCGAGCCCAGGGACAAGGAGCGGTTGCGCGAGCTCGAGGCGGCGCGAGAATCGGCGTCGTCGACGACTGAGAGCTGATCACCCCACTCGGCACTTTCGAAGTCCGGATTTCCGCTCCGAGACCGGTCGATCCCTCACTCTTCTCGTAGGAAAGTGATGTAGTCGGTCGCGGGTGGTTGGGCGCCGCGCCGGCGCAGCCGCGCCGCGATCTGGCCGCGATGGTAAGAGCCGTGCAGCGCCACGTGCTCGATCAGCTGAGCCACGGGGGTCTCATGGCGGCGCCCGGAGCTGTCGCGGTAAGAGGCGCTCAGACCGAGTGCGGCGGAGCCGATCTCATCGAGGAAGGTCCCGTAACGGTCGGCGTTGGCGGCAGCGACACCGCGGCACTCGTCGAGCCCGAGGTTGGGCCAGAAGTCCTGAGGCCAAGGGTCGCGACCGGTCAGCCTTTCGAAGTAGATCCGTTCGGTCGTCACCACGTGCGCGAACCAGTCGAGGAGCCGTCGGTCCAGCGGATCGAAGCGATCGAGCGCCGCTGCGATGCGGTGGTTGGCCCAGATGGCGTGAGCGATGAGTCTCCGCAAGGCGTCGCGGCGGTCATTCACAGGGGGGCCCTCGCTCCGATCGCCAAGAGCCCAGTCGGGGTCCGACCAGTGACGATCGACGATCGATGATCAGTCAACGGCTTGCTCAGCGCATTCCTTCGTCGCCGATCGCGTCGAAAGCATCGGGATAGCGAATCCAGCCGGTCCAGCCGTCGAGAACCCCGGGCTCCAGCTCCAACAGTTGAAAAGCCGAGTCGAGCTCGTAGCTGCTGAAGTGGAATCCCTTGGTCATGGCGAGCTTGAAACCGAACCGGCGGTAGTAAAGCGGATCACCGACGAGGAAGACTGCTCGCCAGCCCAGCTTGCGGCAGCCGGCGAGCCCGGATCGGATTAGCGCCGAGCCGACGCCGAGGTTCTGATGCCTGGGCTCGACCGAAACCGGCGCCAGTGCCGCGCAGCCGGGAGCGTCGACCGCATTCTCGAGCGTGACCGGAGAGAAGAAGATGTGGCCGACGACCTCGCCGCGGTCGTTCTCGGCGACCAGCGAGATCGAGGGTTCGACCTCCTCGCGCAGTGCCGCGACCAGTCGTGCCTCGAGCGGACTGCCGAAGGCGGCGGTGACGACCGCTTCGACCGCGGCGTGATCGTCCGCGCTTTCGGGACGGATCTTCACCGTGAACTCGGTCCCGAGCCTGGGCTTTCCGACGGAAGCTCGGCGAGCGCCGCTCGCGCGCGATCGGCGTCGGCGGCGGGAACGAGGAACCCGGTCTCGCGGAGGACCGATCCGAAAACCGCCTGACTGACGAAGCGTTCGATCGTGCGGAACGCGACGCCGGCCTCTTCGAGAGTGGCCTGCACCAGCGGCAGCAGGCCGACCTCCATCGTCGAGAAGATCTCGACCGGCTCGGCGTCCACCGCCGCCGGCGCTCCGGAGTCGATGACGGCGGGGTTGGAGTAGGTCAGGCGGACCTCGCAGTCGGGGCAATTGTCGAGCCGCGCCACGAACTCGCCGAGGCACTGAGGGCAGTGCTTGACGTCGATGTAGGAGAGCTCCTCGAAACTCATCCGTCGGTCCTCGGGCTCAGACGACCCATCACGAGAGTCTCCGTGAGACCGCAGCCGGCGACCGCAGCAATCGCGAGAAGCGGCAAGGCTTTGATCTCAATCGGCGGATGCGGGGCATGATCGTACGTGGGAACGAGACGGAGACAGTCTAGCAACCGGAGCCCGGGAACTCGCTAACGCGCCCCGCCCTCCGGTTCCGAGCCTTCCAACATCACGCCGAGACCGTCGGCGATCCGATTGGCGTAGGCGTAATAGGCTGTCACCTCGGCGATGTCGAGGATGTCCCGGTCGGAGAAGCCGTGCTCGCGGAGCCGTTCGACCTGCTCGCGGCCGACCGACCCCGGCTCTTGCGTGAGTCGCGCGACGTAGTCGAGCATGACGAGCTGTCGAGGCTTGAGCGGCGCGCTCCGATAATCGTCGATCAGCGCCTGGGGGATGGCGTCGTTGTCGAGTAGCCGGCGCAGACCGCGCCGGTGGTGGGTAATTCAGTAGTGGCAGTCGTTCAGGGTGCTCACCACGAGTGCGATCATCTCGCGCTCGGCCTTGGGCAGGCTCCGGGTCGGCGCCATGACCGCGGTATAGAGGTTCCAGTGGGCGGCCAGCCCGCGGGGGTGGAGGGAGTGGACCCGCAAGATGTTGTCGACCTCGCCGGAGACTCGGTCGCGCGCCTTCTCGTAGAGCTCGGCGAGGGCGCCATCGGCGTCCTCGGGGCCGACGCCGTCGATCCAGCTGGTCATTGCTCCTCCGTCGCCTCGGGCTCGACTCGCGGCACGAGCCGTTCCGGCATGTCGGCGAGGACGTAGGCGGTCACCCCCAGCAGAGCGATCGCGCGGCGGAAATCCTGAAGGTCGAGCTTGTCGAGAGTGTCGGCCTCCGTGTGATGCCAGTCGAAGTAGTGCTCGCCGACCGTCCGCAGGCCGAGACCCGGCACTCCGGAGCGCATGAGCGGCCCGATGTCGGCGCCCCCGCCGCCGCGAAAGATCTCGGAGGCTTCGATGGCGCTCGAGAGACGCCCGATCTGGCGGAGCTTGGCGAAGGCGGACTGGTAGACGGGATCCGCTTTCTCGCCGTCGAGGTCGACCCCCGCCAGGCCGAAGCCAAGGCCGAGCGGGCGTTCGGCGCCACCGTCCATCTCGATAGCGGCGACGTGATTGGCGAGCTCGTCGGCGGTGAGCGCCGCGTGGTACTCGCGGCCGCCGCGCAGCCCGTTCTCCTCGTTGGTCCACAGCACGACCCTCAGGGTTCGCCGCGGGACGAGGCCGAGCTCATGGATGATCCGCAACGCCTGCCAGGCGGCGATGCAGGAAGCGCCGTCGTCGTGGACGCCTTGACCGACGTCCCAGGAATCGTAGTGGCCGCCCATGACGACCACCTCTTCGGGTCGCTCGCTACCGGGAATCTCGGCGATCACGTTGTAGGACTGGCGGTCGGGCAGCATGTGGGCTCCCATCTCGAGATGGACGGTGACCTCTCGTCCGAGCTCGGACATCCGACGCATCCAGGCGGCGTCCTCGACGGTCAGGGCGGCGGCCGGGATCTTGGGCTGCTCCTCGTCGTAACGAAGCGCGCCGGTGTGCGGCGTCGAGAGACTGCGTTCGGTGGCCGAACGGGTCAGAACGGCGACGGCACCGAGCGCCGCGGCGCGCGACGCGCCGCGGCCCCGGAACTGAACGGTGTATCGATAGCCTTTCCACTCGACCGCGTAGAGAACGATCTTGCCTTCGACCCCATCGCGCCCCAGCGCCTCCAGCTCGTCGAAGCTGCGGACCACCACCACCGGCGCCGTGATTCCGCCGGCGGGCGTTCCGACGCTGTTGCCGAGTCCGAGGATGGGTAGCGAGCGCGACACTGGCTTCACCACCTCGGCCCGCTCCTCGCCGCGCACCCAGTGCGGCACCATCACCGGCTGTTTGCGGACAGTGAGCCCTTCTTCGTCCATTACCCCGGCCGCCCAGTCGATCGCCTCTTCGAGCGCGTCGGAGCCACTGAGGCGATGGCCGATGACGGTCGCGAGATAGGTGATCTTGTCCCAACCCTCGACGTCGGTGAGAGCGGCACCGAGGATCTGAGCGGCTTGGCGGCGATAGGCCGCCTCGAGATCGTCGGGAGGGCGCTCCCCCACCACCGCCAGATGCGCTCCGCTCGGCGAGAAGGCGAGACGGGTGATCCCGTAGAAGCCCGCGGCGTCGAGGTCGGCCACGAGATCGAAATGCTCGCCGCCGGGCTGCCAGCGGTAGAGGCGACTTCCGTCACCCATCCACACGCTGCCGTCGGGAGCCCAGGCGTAGTCCTCGCGTCCGGGCAGCGTCGCGATCAGACGCCGGGTGGCGCCGGTCAGGGGATCGAGGGCGGTCAACCACCACGGCTCCCCGGATTTGTCGACGAAACTCATCTCGGCTCCGCCGGGGATGCGGGCGAGGGCCCTTCCGGGCGACTCGGCGAGCACCCGCCCGGCTCCGGGGCCGACCGTGGCCGCCTGCAAGGTCGTCGGCTCGCCCAGCACGAAGAGGATGAGGTCGTCGTGATCGATCCAGGCGTGGTACCCGATCGGGTTGACGTCGGGGAGCAGGAGCTCCGGCTCGCCGTCGCCCAACGGAAAGGCCCAGAGCTGCTGGAGCTGGCTCCCGTAGTCGCGGACCACCGAGATCGCGTCGCGCCCCGGAATCGGGGTGGGCGAGTACTCGCTCTCGGCGGTCTCGACGAGAGTGGCGGTCTCGCCCGAGACGAAGTCGTGGAGGCGAATGTCCGTCGTGCCGTCGGCCGTCATCGAACTGAACAGCAGACCGCTGCCGTCGGCCAGGAACTGCGGCTGGTTGTCGTAGCCGGGGCGATCGGTGATGCGCGACGGCTCGCCCAGAGTCGATCCATCGACCGGTAGCACGAAGATGTCGGTCGAAGGAACCTGCGCCGCCACGGAGCCCAGGGAGCTCAGGAAGAAGACCGGGATCGTCAGCTGCGCGCGCATTCGCTCTCTCCTCGGAGGGATCGTGGCATCGGGGGGTGGGGCCGCGTTCGATTCGACCGGCGAGGAGAAACTGTAGCGCACGCGGTGGATCCCGGTTGGCGCCGCCGCCGTCCGACGGTCAGGGTATCGTCACGTCCCAGGCCGAGGTATCGCCGCTCTCGAAGCCGTCTTCGAAGATGCCGGGCGTGAATTGAAAAGCGCGCCCCCACATGTCGTATTCGTTGCTCCAAACCACCACGAAGGTGCCGTTCGGATCGATGGCAACGTCGGTCAGGTAGGGCTCACTGGTGGTGAAGGAATTGACCTGGAACTCGCCGGTAAGGGGCGATCCACCGCGGTTGAACGCGCGAGCATGGGCGAGGAGTTGGCTCGCTTCGAGGCGGCTCCAGCTGACGATGAAGGGGCCGTCGGGGAGGGCGGCCACACCGGGGCCGAAAGCCCCGTCGCTCCCCGCCTCGTCGACCCGAAAGTCGTCGCTCAGGGGCGTGCCGGAGAGGTCCAGTCGACGACCACGGATGCACTCGCCCGGACAGCCGGTGTTGTGCCACACGACGACGAAGCTGTCGTCAGCGGCCGCCACCTTCGGGCGGTTCTGCGTACCGGTCGTGATCGCGTTGACTAGGAAGTCGTCCCCAGTAGGACTGCCGGCGGCGTCGACGAGGCGGGCGCGGATGCATCCCAGGGCGTCGTCCGGAAGGCAATGGGAGGTGTGCCAGACGATCAGAGTGCGGCCGTCCGGAGCGACGGCGAGACGTGGATCCGACTGGACGCCGGTAGTCCAGGTGTTCAACTGGAAGGATGGGCCCGGAGAGCCGGCCTGGGGGATCACCC
>CALZKB010000008.1:71754-80731 GCA_945787575.1 Thermoanaerobaculia bacterium
CCAGACGACGAGAAAGTCGCTCGCCCGCGCCGCGATCCCGGTGTGGGTCCCGAGATAGTTGGTCGAGAGGTCGCTGACGGTCGTGGCGGCGGACAGCGGCGTACCGTCGGTCGCGAAACGGCGGATCATGATGTCCTCGTCGAAGAGGCCTGGTTCGACGGATGAGCCCAGTTCGCCGTAGCCCGGCGCCTGGGCCCAGCTGACTACGAACTCGCCGGGACCGATGGTGGCGAGATCCGAGCCCCGAGCACCCCCGCCGAAGGAAAATGGGGGTTCGAGGTTCTGGGAGTTGCCGCCCCGCAGCGCGACGAAGCCGCCGAACTGGCCATAGAAGAGAGAGAGGAAGGTCCCCTCGCTATCGATCGTGATCCGAGAAAGAGTGCTCGTGTCTCCGTCGAGGAGGTGGAACTCCTGACCGAGCGGTTGGACCACCGGGGCCGTTCCGAGGAAGGAGGACTCGAGGGAACCCGAGCGCAGAGGGCTACCAGTCTCGAGCGGGGCGACGGCGAGCAGCGTCGCCGTGAGTAAACTCGAGGCTCGGATCGACAAGGGCATGGTTCTCGGCGCACCGAAGACGCACCCCGAGTATAGACGAAGGCTCATTTGGAAAGCCCGAAGCCGTGGGGCGCGCTTCGACGGGTCCGCGCAGCAAAGGGTGCGCGGTGCCCACGAGAGTTCGTCGCGGCAGGCGAGAGGAGCCGGGAGCTGTCACGAGAGCGTACAATACCCGGCTCACGCCCGCTCGAATCGGAACGCGCCGCGCGAGGAGCCCGCATGGACGACAAGCCCGATCTGCTCAACGACGACATCGACCCGCAGGAGACTCGGGAGTGGAAGGACGCGCTCGAAGAGGTGATCGAGCGCGACGGACCGGAGCGCGCCCATTTCCTGATCGAGGCGCTGGTCGAAAAAGCTCGCCGTACCGGCGCATACCTGCCGTACAACGCGACCACCGCGTACATCAACACGATCCCACCCCATCACGAGGCGCAGCGACCAGGAGATCCATCGCTCGAGCGGCGTCTGAAGAGCATCATCCGCTGGAACGCGATGGCGATGGTGGTCAAGGCCAATCGCAAGCCGGGAGCGCTCGGCGGCCACATCGCTACCTATCAGTCGGTGGCGAACCTCTTCGAGATCGGTTTCAATCACTTCTTCCACGCTCCCACCGAAGATCATGGCGGCGATCTGGTGATGTTCCAGGGGCACAGCTCACCCGGCATCTACGCGCGGGCGTTCCTCGAGGGGCGGATCACCGAGGAACAGCTGTCGAGTTTCCGCGAAGAGACGATCGGCGGACTCGCCTCCTACCCCCACCCGTGGCTGATGCCGGGCTTCTGGCAGTTTCCGACCGTGTCGATGGGGCTCACGTCGCTGTCGGCGATCTACCAGGCGCGGTTCATGAAGTACCTGGACAATCGCGGGCTGATCACCGCCGGCAACCGCAAGGTATGGGCCTTCCTGGGCGACGGAGAGATGGACGAACCGGAATCGCTGGGGGCGATCTCGCTCGCCACCCGCGAGAAGCTCGACAACCTGGTCTTCGTCATCAACTGCAACTTGCAGCGGCTCGACGGGCCGGTACGAGGTAACGGCAAGATCATCCAGGAGCTCGAGGCGGTGTTCCGCGGCGCCGGCTGGAACGTGCTGAAGGTGATCTGGGGCTCGAACTGGGACCCGCTGCTCGCGCGCGACCGCAACGGCATCCTGCGCCGACGGATGGAAGAGGCGGTCGACGGTGAGTACCAGCTCTACGTCACGATGAACGACGGCGGCTACGTACGCAAGCACTTCTTCGGCAAGTATCCCGAGCTCGCCGAGACGGTGACCGACATCTCGGACGAAGACCTGTGGCGTCTGAAGCGGGGAGGCCACGACCCTCAGAAGGTCTACGCCGCCTACCATGCGGCCGTTCACCGCGCCGGACAACCGACGGTGATCCTCGCCAAGACGGTCAAGGGCTACGGCATGGGCGAAGCGGGCGAGGGGCAGAACATCACCCACCAGCAGAAGAAGCTGGGTGAAGATTCGCTACGTCAGTTCCGGGATCGCTTCAACATCCCGATCTCCGACGAGCAGATCGAGGAGCTGCCGTTCTACAAGCCGGAAGAAGACAGCGCGGTGATGCGCTATCTGCGCGAGCGCCGCGAAGCGCTCGGTGGCTACCTGCCGAAGCGCCAGGTGGAGGCCGAACCCCTCGAGGTACCGGATCTCTCGGCGTTCAGCGCCCTGCTCGAGGGGAGCGGCGACCGCGAGATGTCGACGACGATGGCGTTCGTCCGGCTGCTGATGACCCTCACCCGCGACGACAACCTGAAGGAGCGGCTCGTGCCGATCGTCGCCGACGAGGCGCGCACCTTCGGGATGGAGGGGATGTTCCGGCAGATCGGGATCTACGCGCCCGCCGGTCAGCTCTACACTCCCGAAGACCGGGACCAGCTCGCGTACTACCGCGAGGAGGTCTCCGGGCAGATCCTTCAGGAGGGGATCTCGGAGGCGGGGTCGCTCGCCTCGTGGACCGCCGCCGGCACCTCGTACGCGAACCACGGGCTGCACATGATCCCGTTCTTCATCTTCTACTCGATGTTCGGGTTCCAGCGGGTGGGCGATCTGATCTGGCAGGCCGGCGACATGCGAACGCGCGGCTTCCTGCTGGGCGCCACCTCGGGGCGGACGACGCTCAACGGCGAAGGGCTCCAACACCAGGACGGCCACAGCCACCTGCTCTCGTCGACCGTCCCCAACTGCATCTCCTACGACCCGAGCTTCGCCTACGAGGTGGCGGTGGTCATGCAAGATGGCTTGCGCCGAATGTATGCCGAGGACGAGAGCGTCTTCTACTACGTGACCCTGTTGAACGAAAGCCACGCCCACCCGCCGATGCCCAAGGGGGCCGAGGAGGGGATTCGCAAGGGCCTCTATCCGCTCTCCGAAGCCAAGAGGTCGCGGGCCAAGAAGAAGCCGCCACACCTACAGCTCATGGGTAGCGGCGCGATCCTCCGCGAGGTGCAGGCCGCGGCCGAGCTACTCGAGGAGGACTTCGGCGTGAAGGCCGACGTGTGGAGCGCGCCGAGCCTCAACGAGCTGCGGCGGGACGGCATCGCGGTCGATCGCTGGAACCTGCGCCATCCGGACGAGAAGCCGCGCACGAGCCATGTCGAGCGCTGCCTGGCCGGTCGCCCGGGACCGGTCGTCGCCGCGACCGACTACATGCGCTCGGTCGCCGATCAGATCCGCGCCTGGGTGCCGGGACGCTACGTCACCCTCGGAACCGACGGTTTCGGCCGTTCGGACACCCGCGAGCGGCTGAGGTCGTTCTTCGAAGTCGATCGCTTCAACGTGGCGCTCGCCGCCATCAAGGCGCTGGTCGACGAAGGGACCATCCCCAAAGCGAAGGTCTCGGAAGCGATTCGTAAGTACGATCTCGACCCCGACAAAGTGGATCCGTGGACGGTCTAGATCATGGCTGAGCTGATCCGAGTCAGCATTCCGGACATCGGCGACGAGCCCGCCGCCGTCGTCGAGGTCCTCGTGTCGCCGGGCGACGCGGTGGCGGTCGAGGACTCGCTGATCACCCTCGAGAGCGACAAGGCGTCGATGGACGTGCCGTCGCCCGCCGTCGGAAGAGTGCACGACATCAAGGTCAAGACTGGCGACAGGGTGAGCGAGGGAGACTTGATCCTGACCCTCGAGGAGGCCCCGGAAACGGGACCGATCGAGCCGGAGGCTCAGGTAGCTGCGGGACCGGTGCCCCCAGACGGCTCGCAAGAGAGCGCAGCCGAGTCGTCGGCCACGGAGCAGGCACCGCGCCCCGTCTCGGCGGCCGCGCCGGCCGTCGCCGCCGATCCCTCGGGGCCGGAAGTGGCGACGTTCGCCCCCGCCCACATCGAGGAGGACTTCTCGAGCGTCTACGCCTCCCCGGCGGTGCGCCGCTACGCCCGCGAGCTCGGCGTCGATCTGACCCGGGTGAGAGGCAGCGGACGGGGTGAGCGGATCCTCAACAAGGACGTCCAGAGCTACGTCAAGAGCGCGCTGACCGCGCCCGCGGCCGGCGAGGGCTCGGTGCTGCCGGCGACGCCGGTCATCGACTTCTCGAAGTTCGGGCCGATCGAGCGTCGCAAGCTCTCCCGCATCCAGAAGATCTCGGGTCCCAACCTGCAGCGCAGCTGGCTGCACGCTCCCCACGTCACCCAGAACGACTGGGCGGACATCACCGAGATGGAGGCGTTTCGCAAGGCGCACTCCGACGAGGCCCAGGCCAAGGGAGTCAAGCTCACTCCGCTGGCCTTTCTGATGAAGGCGGCGGTGGCGGCGCTCGAGGAGTTCCCGCCGGTCAACGCGTCGCTCGACTCTGACGGTGAGCACCTGGTGCTCAAGGGCTACTACCACCTGGGAATCGCGGTCGACACCGAGGACGGCTTGATGGTGCCGGTGATCCGTGACGTCGACAGGAAGGGGCTCTACGAGCTGGCCGCGGAGCTCGGCGAGGTGAGCGCCGCCACCCGCGAGGGCAAGCTCAAACCCGGTCAACTGCAGGGCGCGAGTTTCACGATCTCGAGCCTGGGAGGCATCGGCGGCAGCCATTTCTCGCCGATCGTCAACACCCCGGAGGTGGCCATCCTCGGCGTCGCGCGCGCGGTGACCCAACCGGTGTGGGACGGCTCCGAGTTCCGACCGCGGCTGATGCTGCCGCTGTCGCTCTCCTACGACCACCGCGTCATCGACGGGGCGATGGCGGTGCGCTTCACGTCTTATCTGGGACGCGTGCTGTCCGATCTCCGGCGCTTGCTTCTCTAGGAAGGCTATGAGCGAGACGATCGAGATCCGGGTGCCGGACATCGGCGATGTCGAGAAGGCCGACGTCGTCGAGATTCTCGTCGCGGCCGGCGCCACGGTGTCGATCGACGACGGCCTGATCACACTCGAGAGCGACAAGGCGTCGATGGATGTGCCGGCGACCGCGGCGGGCACGGTCATCGAGGTCCTGGTGGCGATCGGCGACCAGGTCGGTGAAGGCGATCCGATCGTCCGGCTCGAGCCGAAGGCCGAGGCCGATGAGACCGATGCCGGCGCGGTGACCGGCTCGTCCGCAACTCAGGACGCGGAGCCCGCGGACGCTCCGCGAGAAGGCGAACCTGAATCCGAGCCCGAGCCGAGCACCGAAGGGACGCGAACCCCGGTGGCGTCCCCCACCGCGGCCACCGGCGACCTGCACGCCGAGGTCCTGGTTCTCGGATCCGGGCCGGGCGGCTACACCGCCGCCTTCCGGGCCGCCGACCTCGGCAAGAAGGTCGTGCTCGTCGAACGCCATGCAAGCCTCGGCGGCGTCTGCTTGAACGTCGGCTGCATTCCGTCGAAGGCGCTGCTCCATGCCGCCCGGGTACTCGATGAAGCGGCAAGCTTCGCGGCGCACGGCATCGACTTCGGCGAGCCTAAGATCGATCTCGACGAGCTGCGCGGCTGGAAGGAGGAGGTGGTCGGCCGACTGACCGGCGGCATCGCCGGGATGGCGAAGCGGCGCGGCGTCGAGGTGTTGCGAGGCGAGGGTCGGTTGGCCGGTCCCCACGCTCTCGTGGTCGAGCGCGGCGCAAAGACGACGATCACCTTCGAGGCGGCGATCCTCGCGGTCGGCTCGCGGGTGACCCGGATCCCCGGCATCCCGCACGACGACCCTCGGATCCTCGACTCGACGGGAGCTCTCGAGCTCGCCGACGTGCCCAAGAAGTTGCTGATCGTCGGCGGCGGCATTATCGGTCTCGAGATGGCGACGGTCTACGGGGCGCTCGGTTCGGCGGTGACCGTCGTCGAGATGATGGATGGGCTGATCCCCGGCTGCGACCGGGATCTGGTCAAGCCGCTCGAGAAGCGGCTCGTCTCCAACTACGGCGCCACCCTTGTGCTCGGCACCAAGGTGGCCGAGGTGAAAAGCCTCAAGAGAGGCTTGAAGGCGACCTTCGAGAGCTCCGTAGAGGCGGGCAGTGCGCCCGATCCGGAGCTCTTCGACAAGGTGCTGGTGGCGGTCGGACGCCGGCCGAATGGCGACCGTATCGCGGCCGAGACGGCCGGCATCGAGGTCGACGACCGCGGATTCGTCAAGGTCGACAAGCAGCAGCGGACGAACGTCCGGCACATCTTCGCCATCGGCGATCTCGTGGGCGAACCGATGCTCGCTCACAAGGCGAGTCACGAGGGGAAAGTGGCGGCGGAGGTGGCGGCCGGCGAGAAGAGCGCCTTTGACGCCCGGGTGATCCCGTCGGTCGCCTACACCGATCCCGAGGTCGCTTGGGTCGGCGTCACGGAGACCGAAGCCAAAGAGCGCGGCATCGCCGTCGAGCGGGGCCGCTTCCCGTGGTCGGCGAGCGGGCGCTCGCTCGGCATCGGCCGCAAGGATGGCTCAACCAAGCTGCTCTTCGACCCCGAGACCCGGCGGCTCGTCGGTGGCGGCATCGTCGGCCCCAACGCCGGCGAGCTGATCGCCGAGCTCGCGCTGGCGATCGAGATGGACTGCGAGGCGGCCGACATCGGCCTCACCGTGCATCCCCATCCGACGCTGTCCGAATCGGTCGGCATGGCGGCCGAAGTCTTCGAGGGGACGATCACCGATCTCTACATCCCGAAGAGGAAGGGTCGCTAGTCGGGGCGAGGCCGGCCCGTGGGCGGGGTATCTGCCCATCCTCCCG
The DNA here is from genome assembly GCA_945787575.1 of Thermoanaerobaculia bacterium. Lineage (GTDB taxonomy): Bacteria > Acidobacteriota > Thermoanaerobaculia > Multivoradales > JAHEKO01 > CALZKB01. The sequence goes on from CALZKB010000008.1 coordinate 78,435, forward strand.
TGACCGGCCTCAGCCGCCGTGGGCTGCCAGGCTCCAACGATCCTGACGTCGTCGAGCGACGGTCAGGAATCTGCCTGGCGCCGCAGCAGGACGAGGGTGCGATCGTCGGCAAAGGGGACGCCCTCCACGAAGGCGGTGACCGCGGCGTCGATGGCCTCGGCCAGCTCCTCGAGCGGCCGCTGCCGGTGCTCGGAACAGACCCCGGCCAGGCGATCGGTGCCGAACTCGTCCTCGCTGAGGTTGGTCGCCTCGGTGATGCCGTCGGTATAGAGCACGACGAGGTCGCTCGGTGCGAGATCGACCGCTCGCTCTTCGAACTTCGCTTCGGGGATCAAACCGATCGGCGGCCCGGAAGGCGACAACTGTTCGATCGTGCCGTCGGCGCGCACCAGCAGCCCGGGATTGTGACCGGCGTTGGCATAGGTCATGCGCCCGGTCTCCGGGTCGAGCGCGGCCAGCAGTGCGGTCGCATACTTGGCTGCCGGGGTGCGCTCCAGCAGGAGGCCGGACACCTGACGGCAGATCTCCTTGGGCGAGACGCTGCTCTCGAGAGCGCCGGCCAGCAACGCTTCGATGGACGCGGTCAGCAGCGACGCCGAGATGCCCTTGCCCGAGACGTCGATGACGGCGACCGAGCATCGCGTCGCGCTGTGGCGGATCACCTCGAAGAAGTCGCCCGAGACCCCCTGGGAAGGTTCGGTGCCGCCGTAGACGTCGAAGTTCGGCAGCTCCGGTAGCTCATCCGGGAGCAGCCCGAGCTGAATTTGGCGCGCTAGTTCGATCTCCCGCGCCAGCCGTCGGCGCTCTTCGGCCTCGGCCGCCAGGGCGAGGTTGCGCATGCGCAAAGCCGCCACCGCGGCGAGCGAGGTGAGAAGCTCCATATCGGCCTCTTCGAACTGGCGCTGGCTGAGCCTCGAGCTCAGGGCGATGAGACCGAGCGGTCCATCGGCGTCGTTGAACGGCGCGGCGATCAGGCTTCGCATCCCGGTCACCATGATGCTCTCGGCGGCGGCAAAGCGCTCATCCTGTGCGGCGTCGAGAACGAGCGCCGCCATCCCCTTCTCCGCCACCTCGCGCACCAGCGTTTCCGATACCGGGTGCTCTTCCTTGACCTCGGGCAACGCCTGCCGCGCGGCCCGCTCGTAGGAGCCGTCCGGCTGCCGCAAGACCGCCACGGCCTCCTCGGGACTCAACAGTTCGAAGGCGTGCTCGAGCAGCGAGCTGAGCAGCTCCTCGAGAGTCTCCGAGCGCGCCAACACCTGATGCACTTCGTTGAGGATCTGGAGTCTCGAAGCGTAGCTCCGAAGCTCCGGCACCGTCTCCATGCTCGTCGGCGGCAACGAAACTTGACTCTCGAGAAGCTCCGAGGCCTGCCGGAACACCGTGTGGTCCGGAGGCACGGAGGTCGTCGCCAGATCAGCGACGACCGGCGCGTCGGTGTCGATGAGGCTCAACGCACTCCCGGAGAGAGCGACTTCGTCGCCGGCGGCGATCTTGCGGGCATCAGACAGCGCCTCGCCGTTGAGCAGCGTACCGTTTCGTGACCCGAGATCCTCGAGCCACCAGTCGCCGTCTCGCTTGAACACGCGGGCGTGGTGCCGGGACATGTAGCGATCCTCGACCGTGAGATCGCAGTCCGACGCGCGACCGACGACGATCTCCTCGCGGTCGAGGGGCAGGTCGAATGGATCGCCCTGCGCCGGCTGGACTCGTAGGCGGAGCATTTACGGTGCGAGTCTAGCCGACCTCTCGGAACAATGGCGGGTTAGGCAGCTCGGCTCACCGTCGGGAAGTACAATCGCGCGATGGCGTCACCCCAGTGGATGATCTACGGGTCGACCGGCTACACCGGCGCCTTGGCAGCTCGCGAAGCGGTCGCGCGTGGTGCGCGGCCGATCCTGGCGGGGCGTGACGCCGCGAAGGTCGGCGCACTGGGCCGCGAGCTCGATTGCGAGTTCCGGGTTCTCGACCTAGAGGATCGGGAAGGGCTGCTCCGCGGTCTGATCGACGTCGTAGCGGTTCTGCACTGCGCCGGCCCGTTCGCCTGGACCAGCCGGCCGATGGTCGACGCCTGTCTGGCGACCGGCACCCACTACCTCGACATCACCGGTGAGATCGAGGTCTTCGAGACGATCCTGGCACGCGACGCAGCGGCGCGGGCGGCCCACGCGGTGCTCTTGCCAGGGGTCGGCTTCGATGTCGTGCCGACCGATTGCCTGGCCGCGCAGCTCGCGACCGAAGTGCCGCGAGCGGTCGACATCGAGCTCGCGTTCTACGCCGAGGGCGGCGGGATCAGC